>JAAYRN010000104.1 GCA_012518765.1 Bacteroidales bacterium | reverse complement strand
TGAAACGACACTACTTTAATGCTGTCTACGTCTTTATTTCCATAATGCACATAATTGATTCGTAATGATTTATTTTCAAAAAACTTATCAAAATCTTGTGTATAAGCATATATACAAATAAAACTCAAGGCTAAAAACAAGGAAATCTTTTTAATCATGATAATTTATTTTACATGTTGTTTTAAGATGTTTAAAATAATACAGGTTGTATGTTCAATATCGTTATCTAATCCCATTGAAAAGCGTATAAGTCCCTCGCTCATACCCATTTCTTTTTGTATATCATCGGGTATTTCCGAAGAGGTACTTTTACCTGAATTGCTAAACAAAGTACGGAAATAACCTAAGCTAACGGCTAAATATCCCACATCTTGATGTTGCATTTCTTGCATAACCTTAGCCGCTAAGGAAGCACTTCCAAGGTCTATGCTCAAAATACCACCATAGCCATAAGAATCGTTCATAAATGATTTAAACAATTCATAATCTGGATGCTGAGGCAATCCCACATAATTCACTTTATAGCCTTCTTTTTCCAATGCTTGGGATAAATACAAGGCATTTTTTCCGTGCTGTTGCATGCGAATGTGTAAGGTATATAAGTTTTTCAAAATACTTGACGAACGCAATGGGTCAAGAACGGGACCTAACAACATAGCTGTTCCTGTATTTACATCTATCAAAGAATTGATATAAGCTGCATCGGCACAAATAGCTCCTGCAACACAATCGTTTTTACCATTGATAAATTTCGTCATACTATACACCACCACATCGGCACCTAAGGCATAAGGCGAAAGAATCATGGGTGTAAAAGTATTGTCTATAACAAGTTTAGCATCGCTAATAGAAGCTATTTTCTTTAACTCGGGTATATTTGCCACTTGCAACAAGGGATTGGAAATCGACTCGGCATAAAGTACTTTTGTATTGGGTTTCATCGCTTTTTTAACAGCATCTAAATCGGAAATATTTACAAAAGTAACTTCTATGTTAAATTTTTGAACGTAATTTTTCAAAAAAGCAAAAGTACCTCCGTAGGTAGTACGGCTGGCTACAATGTGGTCGCCTGCATTTAATTCGTGAAGCAACACACAGGTAATGGCTCCCATACCCGAAGCTGTAACCCATGCTTCTTCAGTGCCTTCCATAGCTGCTAATGCATCGGATAAGTATTTATTGCTTGGATTCCAATGACGTGAATATAAAAAACATCCTTCGGTTTCACCGTGAAAAGTATCGGTCATGGTTTGAGCCTCAAGAAAAGTATAAGTAGCACTATCTGTTATAGAAGGATTTACACCACCAAACTCTCCAAATTGTTTTAATTGTTGCAATTGCAATGCAGGATCTATCTTCTTCATATTATTGTATATTTTTATCGTATATATTATTTTAATTTTTCAAATAAACGTCAATTTGTTTCCATATAGAAAACATGCTACAAAAATATAAATTTTTCCAACAAAAACCACCATTTTTTTAAACAAAAAACAAAATAACAAAGAGGTTACTGTATAATTTTAATATCCACATATACGTTATTATCGTAAAACTCAAAAAAAATAATGATGAATGCTAAAAAAATTATACTGAGCTTGCTTTTATTTCCTTTTTTTCTGCACGCCCAAGATACTAAAGAAATAGAGCAAAAGAAAAAAGAAGCTTTGATTTACTACAACATAGCAATGTCTTCCGATAAAATGGGAAACTACGACCGTGCAGTTGAATATTTTCTAAAAGCTTATGAATTAGATTCTATAACCTATGCAGACGCTTACAGTCGTATTGGAAATAGTTTTTGTAATGCATTAAAATACAGAGAGGCACTGCCCTATTTTCAAAAACATCTTGAAAAATTCCCGCATACAACCGAATCCCAAATGAATATGGGAAACACCTATTATGTATTGGAGGAATACGAAAAAGCCATTACATTTTACGAAAAAACACTTGCAATTGACTCTACACACCGAACAGCATGCCGCAACATGGGAAATACTTATTACAACCTGAAAAACAATGAGAAATACCTTAAATATTTCAAAAAAGCAGCACGCTTAGGCGATAGCGAAATCCAAAACTGGCTCAGAGCAAATGGCGAAACTTGGTAAAGAAAAAATAAAACCTAACTAAAATAAATACAATGAAAAAGCACATTACTTTGTTGGCAATAATTGGCATTACTTTTTTAAGTGTTGGACAAGAATCGTTTTTGATAAACAACACACAATTGCGTTTTGGCGTAAAACCTGTTTTAATGAATAACCTGAAACTTGACCGTTCAGAAAAAAATCTAAAGAGTTATCCTGCCCTTAGTTTTGAGGCAGGAATTGGAGTTAAACAACGCTTGTATCATAATTTTAGCCTAATCGTAGATGCAGGATACACCTTGATTAGGTTTCATTCCCGTTATAATTTTGAAAAAGAAATAAATTACGTAGAAGAAACTCATCATACTGAAAATTTCACCGAAACAGTCCAAGGTATGTTCGTAATACCCATTTCTTTTCAGTACGAAACCTTACACAACAAAAAACTTAATTATTTCACCGAATTAGGATTGAAGTTTAATATAGTTGATCAATATCCCTATGCCATCGAAGCTGGAAGCAGTTATGCGAGTGATTTGGCTCCTCCCGATCAAAATGGCAATAAAAATGTTCATGTTTTTTCTATAGCTATGGAAAATAAAACACAAGAGTTTTTTATGTCTTATGTTGTCAAAGCCGGATTGATATTTACTACAAAAAACACACATACTTTCAATCTTGCCTTGGTAGCAAACTATTGTCCTACACGTATGTACAAAGGAAGTTATTCGTTTTTTGATAATCAACCCGAAGATGTTTCTTTGGGAATTAACTATGTAGGCTTGGAATGTGCTTTTGGCTTGACACTCAAAAAGAAAAATTATATGCTATAGAAAACCCTGCATATATAGCTACAAAAGCATACAAATCAACCAGGTGCCAAAGGCATCGAAGATTTATAAAAACAAGAAAAAAAACATAAAACCATATACAACCCAGAGTGGGTCGTAGACAATGGCATTCTAAACAAAGGCAGTAACTTCTTGAGCGGAATAGAAAGTAACAGTTTCCTAAACGAAGTAGAAAGTAACAGCTTCCTAAGCGGAGTAAAAAGTAATGGTTTCTTGAGCGGAGTCGAAGAGAACCTCCCCTCTCACAATCAATTTCCAAAAAAACATTTTTCACAAAAAGTAGAAATAGCATAAAAAAAAGATGTACTTTTGTAAAGAAGTTTTTAATAAGTAGGGTATGTCTCGTCCTAGCATAGCGTTACACAAAAAATAAATATAATGAAAGATAACAAAGTAACGTATGTAAAACGTACCCAGCGAGATTATAGTTTATCTTTTAAACTTCAAGTAGTTACTGAAGTTGA
>JAAYRN010000103.1 GCA_012518765.1 Bacteroidales bacterium | reverse complement strand
GCCATTCTTTCTCTAAAACCGTGTTTATTTTTTCTTTTTCTGTTCGATGGTTGATATGTTCTCTTCATCTGTATATTGAATTAAGAAATTATTTTTCAAATTTTCCTTTTCCCAATGCGTCTTATAAAAGGATTGCAAAAGTACACAATTTTTCAATACAAAACATCCTATATTTGATAAAAATATTATTTTTTTGATAATTGTTTTTTTTATTTACTATTAACGTAGTTATAATTGTGAGAAATTGATTCTTACACCAATTCCAGCGCTAATGGTTAAGCTTGAAATACTGCCCGAAAGTACAGGTTTATTGAACACATGGTCGTAATAAGCCTTTAGCGATACGTTTTTCGTTAGCATATATTCGGCTAAGAAGTCGATAGAATAAATGATTTGTCCTGCTGAAGGTTGATTTACATCTTCTTCTATTTTACGTAAAACTGTTTTATTGTCTCTTATCGAAAAGTCGAGTTTAAGTACAAGGTCGCTAATGGATTGTCGTTTGACTCCTGAAAAATTATACGTAACTTTTAAATCTTTGATGCGGTATCCTGCTCCAAATATAAGTTCATTGTTGGTTTGTTCCGATATTTGAAAACTGGCTGTACTCAAGGTTACAGTACGTGATTTTCTCCATTCTGTTTTAAATTCTAAGCTATTTTTCATGCTTATATTTATAGAAATAACGGGCGACATGCTTTCATTAATAGCTACTTGTCCGTATTCTACCCTTGGAATAAAATTACTCAACGCATCGCGTATGCTCTGAAGGTCTCCTTCTTCGGGATTGTATTGTAAGTTGGTCGAATAAGCTCCTATTTGATAGGTACATACATAAGCATGCGATAGGGTTATGTTTTGGAAAAAATCTTTTATCCCTGGTATTTTCGACAATCCTGTATAAGTAACATTCCAATTAGGTAAGGGTATATTGAAAAAAGGAGTGCTGATGTCCACTTCGTTGGTGGGTTTTCCTAAATAAGCTGCTAAGAAAGAATACAACAGTACATCTTGACTTAGAGAACCGTATCCATCGGGATAAGCATCTGAACCTTTGTTGTATCCCGACTGTTGTGAAGCTCTATTATCGGCTAAACGTTGAGCCATTATTTGACGGTAAGATTTAAAATGTGCAAAATTTGCACTTGCATTATTTTTCCCTTTTGCCTCAAAAAGTGTAGGTATTGCAATGGTAGTTATGCTATAACTTCCCAATTGTTGCTGGGTGTATTTTCCAAAAACACCGCTACTATCAGCTAAATAATAGTACTGAATAGTAGTAGAATTGGTTCTATTTGCGGTTAATTGTATTCTAAATTCGCTCATGGGTTGAACGGTGGCTTGGAATTGTAGGTTTTTATTGTTTCGTTGCATAAACGGTTCATTTAGCATGGAACTTCTTGTTAACCATGCGTTTTGAGAACCTCTATCTACAATATCCTTATCTTGGTGCCCAAAGGTAAATAAAAATCCCGGAGCAAAATTATCGCTGATTGACGTACCTAATACTTTAGGAGACAACATATAACCCGGTAATACAGTGGCATTTCCTTCGGTGTAGGAAAAGGATAGATTTTTGACAAGCATAAATAGACGAAGGAAATTATCTAATACTTCTTTGCCATAATTCTTTGTGATTTTAACTTCTTCTTCTTGATTTTGAGTAGTATCGCTTGAAGTCAATGCTCTTCTGGCACGTATTTTTTGTTGTTCTTTATTCCACTGTTCCTGTTTTGATTTTAATATGGGTTTGTCTAATAAACTACTTCCAAAACTTCCTTGATTTACTTTTCGTAAATATCTTGACTTATTGTATAATGCAGTAATGCTTGCATTTACACTAAATTGCTTGGTATTTGAGTTTTCTATATTGTTTCCCAAAAAATCAACAGCAGGGGCTGCTCTTTCCCATAAATAATTTGAACTATAACGTACGCTACTGGTAATAAAACTAAAAACGGGTATTTTATTAATGGGTATCTGATAGCTTGCATTAAAGTTTTGTGTAAATACATTCATTTTTCCAAGCTGTCCTACATTGTACCATACAGAATCTCGTTTTTCTTTGGTATCAATTCTGCCTTGGGGTTCGTCTATTAAAGACTCGACAGTAGCGGCATAATCGAATTTGAGAGATTGTGTTATATCCCACGCTAAGGAATAATTTCTTGACCACTCAAAAGCCTTCATATACATGGGTTCTGTGATAATAATTCCCCTACTTTTGTTTCGGATTTTACTTTCTTGATAATACCTATATATTTCTGTATTAAACGAAAATGACTTAGGAAATAAATAAAAATTAAAGTCATGTATCAGCTGCAACCATTTTTTAGACGTTAGTTTTTTGAAACTTTTTAGGGGTTTATAATTTTTAGGATTCCAACCATAGGTATAACCTATTTCTCCTGTATGTGTTTTCAAATCATCGTATTCATAGTGTATGTCTTGTATGTTTTTTTCGGTATAGGCATAGGATAAATCGAAATTTTCTATTCTCCATACATAATTTTTAGCTCCTGTATTATTTTTTCTAACATTCATTAAGCTAAAATTTTGTCTTTCTACAATTTCCAAAGCCTGTTTTTTTATAGAATCTATATCTCTTTTATTTTGATAGGTTTTTAGGTCTTCTTTTAATTTAACATCGGGATTGAGCGGATTATATTCAGGTGTACTTGAGTTTTTGGAATAGTCGTAGTGAAACGGGATGCTAACGCCCCATTTTTCGGGAAGAAATTTTCCAAGTTGTAAATTGGTGGCTACGTCCATAGTCGTAATTGTTTCTTGCAAACGGGTGTAAGTAGATGATTCTAAATCTCCAAAACCTGCTGTTCGTATGCTTGCTGCTAAGGATACATCGCCAAGGTCTGCTAAATTTACTTTAATATTTCCTCGGGCTGCCCATCCACTGGATTCTTCAAAATTTCCTAATCTCAACTCGTTTACCCATACCTCTGCCGACTTGGGCAACATGTCGTCGTCGTTGGAAAGTGTCCGTTTTTTGGGGTTTCGTATACCCATCATAATTACATTTACATCGCCAAGATTGGGACTTCCTACTATTCGGATTGTATTTTTTCCATCAAAAGCTAAATAAGGTTCGTTAAATGGATGTGAACCTCCGCTTCTGTTGGCTATGTTTCTTTCTTGTTTTGTGTCAATTAATTTTTGTAACTCTATCTCTATGTTGTTTTCAGAGGGCCAAATCAAAGCCGAATCGCTAACATACCAATCGGTAAATTTCAGGGGAATTTCATACTCGTAATAATTTTCTGAAGCATCGGAACCTAAGCGAATAAAAAAGGTTATGTCTCCTTGTTGTATAGGGTCATCTTCAAATACCTTTTCGGCGTGTAAATAAAAACGCAACACTTCAAATCTTCTGAAATCGAAATTGGTGTTTTTGTAAATAGCTCGTGCATCTCCATCTATTAGGTTGGTTACACGCATGGTAATACTTTGTTCGTTTAGTTCTTTTATCGTATTGGTTGGAGAGTATATTTCTTCTCTCATTAGCCCACCGGGCATACGATAAGGAATGGGTTCGCGGTGATAGTTTTCTTCCAAACTCAATGTAGATACTGTGAAATTTGTATTATCACCCGTAACTCCAATAGGATAATCTCCACTTTGCTTGAGGTCTTTAGAATACTGCCTCCATTCGCCTCGTACTAACTCAAGAGTTGCAAAACGACAAATGACTTCTTGTGAAAATCCCTTGAAAAACAATCTCATAAATCGTATGGACGAAAAATCGCTCATATTTCCCACCACGTTGTCGGGATGACGTATAGGTACTTTAAATTGATACCATTTTACAGAAACAACTTTCCCATTTTCTAAGCGAACATTGGGATTTTCCATTACATCTACTATGTGGTTTTGTCCAATTTGCATTTTATCTGGACTCAACTCTATCACATATTGGTAATATCTTTCGTCTTCGCTCAACGTATTATCGTTATTGATATCTTCCATGTTTGGAATTGAGGTTGATTGGGTTGGATATTTTTCTGGATTATCCAAATCGGTGGGTGAGTTTCCATCAGGGTTGTTAAATAGTTTGTACCTATCCAATATTTTCAAATTTTGTTCATCATAATCTGTTCCTCTAAAATTATGATAGTTATCTCCCGATGGGTCGTTATATATTTCCTGATAAACGATAGGGTCGACTAATCCTTTTACGGCTTCAAGGTAATCCTTGTGAAATACTTGTTCTAAGGAGTCATAGAGTCCATCGTATCCCACGTCTTGGTATTTT
>JAAYRN010000102.1 GCA_012518765.1 Bacteroidales bacterium | reverse complement strand
GCGCTTTGTCGCTCGCTCGGAATTTTCGGTTGAAAATCCCGCCCGAACGCAAAGCTGCCAAACCGTTACGCAATTCGCAGATGTGCGATTTGGGTACAGGGAGAAGCCGAAAGCCGAAAGTGGAGGCGATATGATAAGTTAAAATAACATGAATCAGTTCTTTAAAAAAATCACATTCGTAGCTGTTTTGATAATAGCAGTAACAAGTGTTGTGTTGGGACAAACCCAACAACAAACAAATCTTCCGAAGGGTGCTAAACTAAAAACAATTAAGTATAAAAATTTTGACTATGCCATTGTCGGCTATGTTGCTGACAAAAAATTTGTTGAAGGGCAGAAGTTGGTATTTCTAAAAACAAAAGAAAAATCAGGAGTAATACCATTGATGTATGTTGCAATCCCTTACAATAAAACGGTCTTAACAGATACCATAACAAGTGGAATGTATGTCGTCAAAGATGGAATCTCATATTTGGAATATAGTATAGCTGAGCAAAGGAAAGGTTCTACGACCAAAGGCTTATATAAGATTTCTAATAGCGAAAATTCCAATACTTTAACTGCAATTAAAGCAGATGCGAGCAATTTAAAAATAGAACCTGCCGATATTTATTTTTATCAAGGGTACTACAATAATTACCCAATGAATAATATTCCTGTAACCTTACAAAAACAATCTGAAAACTACATATTAACAATGGAATTTAATGACAGAGCATTAGAGACCAGTGTTAGTCCTGATGATATAAAGAAATATGGTTTTTTGAGATTTGATGATTTGATAAAACATTCTCAAAACGTAACGTTGAATTTTAAGAATGGAAATATTTTCATTGGTGTTGTTGAAAAGAGCAATGACAAATACACCGCAAAACAAGGCGAATATCATTTTTCAACAGGAGAAACTTATGAAGGTGCTTTGGGGCGTGAAAATTTGATTTATCGTAATGGAAGAATTTTTGTTCCAGATAAAGGAGAAACAACATTTACCGACGGAAGTACAGCCAATGGCGATTGGTTGAAACAATACAATTTTACCGATAATGAATGGAAACAAATTTATGACAACAGCAAATCTTTAACCGAAATACGAGATAATGCAATACGAGTAAATGATGAAAAGCAGATAAAACTACGAGAAGAAAAAATAGCCCAAGAACGAGCCGAACAGGAAAAGCGAATTAAAGAACAGCAACGAAAACAAGAATATATCTCGAAATACGGAGAATATTTTGGAATGCTTATCAGTAAGGGAGAACTTGACACTGGTATGAGCCAAGCAATGGTAAACGAAGTTTGGAACAAGGATTTTTTTGTTATAAGCAAATCCATACGAAGTGGCAAAACAGTTGAAATATGGGAATTTAGTAAAGACAAAATGCAAATGGCTATATTGAATGAGGGAGCAAAAAATAAAGATAGCGGAGGAGGTGAGGCAGCACTTACAGCCATATTTTTAATGGGACTTTCAGAACAGTTAGGAGGTCCGAAAGCACCACAAATGATTATATTTACGAATAATAAATTGACGGATATTTATAGATAAAATTATGGGAGTCGCAAACAAACAACACGTCATTGATATTTTGACGAATATTTACAATTTGAATATCACAAAGCCTTGTTTTAACGAGCGATATTTGCACCATTATTTTACTGAGAAAATGCAGAAAAAATATCCGATATGCTATGACAATTTATTGCATAGTAAACTACACCCAGAATGGGCAACTTCGGGCAAGTACAAGAAAAGTGAAAAAGAGTATCTGATTGACGAAAAAGGCACTTGTGGATTTATTGATTTTGCAATAGGTGATTATGAAAATCCTGATTTGTGCATAGAGTTTAAGCACAATAAAAGTTGGAATTTTCAATCTATCGTGTTTGATTTTATGAAATTAATGGATAGCAATAACAAAATGAAATCAGCAATCTCTTTTTC
>JAAYRN010000101.1 GCA_012518765.1 Bacteroidales bacterium | reverse complement strand
CTTAGAATTATGAATTCCAGATATATAGAAAAGAAAATAATAAATAAAGAGTAAAAAAAACACAAATAATCCTTCGAAGTTCATTATTTTTAAAACCGAAGACGAAAAAATGGTTGTTCGGAATTTCCGAATTACCACTCCTGGCTTTATCACTTATTTTTCTTCTCTTTTATAATAGTTTGATTGTAAATATTTTATAATTTTCAAAACACCTTCTTGAGTGTCGCATTGACGAAGTCAGGAGAAAGAAGAACTATTTTAATCCACATCAAACAAATACAAGAAGCTAATTCCTAATTATCTCTTTAAATCAACCGAAGTATTGGAGTCGGAACGGATAAAGAATGTTTTTTCTACCGTTCTAATAGTTTGATATTCATATTTTTCCCTAAAAACTATCTTATACGTTCCCGGTTGTAACAAAATAGATTCTCGCGTATCGTCTTCTCTCAAATCATAAATCCATTCTATTTCATTATTTCGTACAACATACAAACTCCCATAGCCTGGACTATGTTTTTGAACAACAGCAACTCCCGGATTTGGAATTTTAATCTGCGTTGTGTGGCTTTGATTTATTTCTACATTATTAATGTACAAACGAGGTAAACACAACATTTCTAAATCGTATTTACCAACCAAATAAGTTTCGGGCAAATTCAAGTATTGTACGTTTAAAATTTCTTTTTCACCTGCTTTTCTCACAATCATGGGCGTTTTTTGGTATTGATTGTTTTTACCCGAAGAAGGTTTTAATAGCAAATTTCCCCGCGGAGCATCGATAGGGATAATTGTATGTTTTCCAGGCACAAGTTTTATGTTTTTAACTTCTAAAGAAGGAAGGGTATGTACTTTTATATCGTAAGAAGGACGAGGATCTAAATACAAGGTATCGGGCACTCCCCGCGGATTCATGGTGTGGATGTAGTTATACAATTCTTTTTGGGTGTGGCTATCGTAAAATGTCATATTTACATTACTTTCTGTAGGTAATCCTTTCAAATCTAATAAGTTCACCTGACAACTTGTTGGAAAAAATATTTGACTTATCACTACTTGCAATGCGTTTCCAAACTCTTCTTCAGTATTTGCATCTACATAAGTTCCCACACAATCAAAAGCCTCTTTAAAATTCTCGCCTATTCCTATGATAAAAGGCTTTAAAATAATACCTTTTTTCTGTAATTCCTGCGAAATAGCACAGGGGTCGCCATCACACTCTTCTATTCCATCGGTTATGAGTATAATAATATTTCGACAATTTGAGCAATTGGGAAAATCTTTAGCCGCAGCTTCTAAGGAGCGAGCTATGGGAGTTGTTCCTTTAGGCGAAATAGCTTTTAATTTTAATTTTATAGCTTGATGATTATCAGGAGCAAACGGAACTTCTAACTTTGTGTCGTTACAATCATACAAACGAAATTCTTTTTGATGACCAAACACCCTCAAAGCCAACTCTGTATTAGCATATTCTGCCAAACTATCTACCATGCGAGACAATAAACGAGTAGCAATATGTACTTTTTTATCGCTTTGCCAATCAGCCCACATGCTGTTTGAGGCATCGTAAATAAACAAAATACGTGTTGTTTGTTTGTTCCCTATATTTTTAGTCTGACGTATTTGTGATTGTGTAGTCAAACTTATCAAACAAAAACAAAGTATAATAAGATTTTTAAAAAAACTCTGCTTTACATTCATAAGCTAATGATATTGTTTTTCAATTATTTGATTTAAAATATATAAGGTGTAAATTGCTGTTTTTCTAATTATTAAATTTCTGTCTATATTCCAAATTGAAATAATTGGCTTGTAATTTTTTCTTTTTGTGCAATGGAAACCCAAACCGTTCCTATTGGTTTTTCAGGAGTTCCGCCTCCCGGTCCCGCTATTCCCGAAACTGCTACTGCATAATCGCTTTGGAATAACAATAGAGTTTGCTTTGCCATTTGTTCCACAGTTGCCTCGCTCACAGCTCCTTCTTTTAATAAAACCTCCTCCGAGACTTGTAATATATTCTTTTTAATTTGATTGGAATAAGCCACTATTCCACCCTTAAAATAATCAGAACTTCCGGGCAACAACGTTATTAAATGCGACAAATATCCACCCGTACAACTTTCGGCAAAAGCAAGGCTTTGCTTATATTCGGTTAAATATTCTGCTAACTGTATTTCAATACGTTGATTATCTTTTTCAGAAACAATTACTTCTAAATCATTTATTTTATTCATAAAAATGAAAACTTTTTTCTGATTACTTTGCAAAAGTAAGAAATTTATCACAAACAAACCTTATCTGTCCATGTTTTTTTAAACAAAAATAGATGAACTTGATTTTTTAAAAACAAAAACTTCACTTTTTATTTTATACTTTTTGTTAAAAAAATACGTTAAACACACACACTAAAGACTGTATTGTAATTATTAAACGCACTCAATGTCATTAAAAGAACTAACAGTTACCGTAGGAGTAGCAAGTATTGACCAATCCATGGAACGAACCAAAGAATATTTGGAAGAATTGGCTTTTTTAGTTGATACTGCGGGAGGAAAAGTAATCAAACAATTCATACAAAACTTAACTCACCCCGATAGTCGAACGTATTTAGGATCGGGCAAAATGAATGAAGTTAAAGAATATATTATTGAAAACAATGTTAAATCCCTTGTTTTTGATGATGAATTAACCGCTTCGCAAATTCGTAATATTGAACGAATTATTCCCTCTTGTAAAGTCATTGACCGCACCCGACTGATTTTAGATATTTTCTCTAATCGTGCTCAAACAGCACACGCAAAAATACAGGTAGAATTAGCTCAGTACGAATATCTTTTACCGAGATTAACGCGTATGTGGACTCACTTAGAAAAACAGCGTGGAGGTATTGGAATGCGTGGACCGGGAGAAAAAGAAATTGAAACCGACAGACGAATTATTCGCGATAGAATCACATTATTAAAAAAAAGATTAGCCAAAATAGATGTACAAAAAGCCACTCAACGTCAAAATAGAGGGCAGTTTGTACGCGTAGCTTTGGTGGGATATACTAACGTAGGCAAATCTACTTTGATGAATTTACTAAGCAATTCCGATATTTTCGCCGAAAACAAATTATTTGCCACCTTAGACACAACTGTCAGAAAAGTTGCATATCAAAACATTCCCTTTTTACTGTCTGATACTGTAGGTTTTATCCGAAAATTACCGCATCATTTAGTCGAGTCGTTTAAATCTACATTAGACGAAGTTCGCGAAACACATCTGCTGTTACACGTAGTTGATATCAGCCACTCTAATTTTGAAGAACAAATTAAAGTAGTAGAACAAACTTTATTTGAATTAAAGGCTTCGGACAAACCTACTATTCTCGTATTTAACAAAATAGACCGCTATTCATGGGTTGAAAAAGAGGAAACCGACTTAAGCGAACCCACCAAAGAAAATATTTCGTTGCAAGAATTAATCAATACATGGATGGCAAAAACAGGCATTCCAACCGTTTTTATTTCGGCAAAGAAAAAACAAAATATCGATATTTTACGAGAAGTAATGATAACAGAAATACGAAAACTTTACACCAAAATATATCCGTATCGATATATAAATGAAGTATATACATATAACGAAAGTGATAATTAAGTATAAATTTTCAATCCATCAAATATTTTATTTCAATGAATAACATCATACAACAAATACCCCTAATCCAACATACATCTTCATCTAATTTTTTCTTAATAGCAGGTCCTTGTGTTATCGAAAACGAACAAATGCCATTGGAAATAGCCTCTACAATTCGAGATATTACCAATAAATTAAAAATTCCTTTTATTTTTAAGGCATCTTATAAAAAAGCTAATCGCTCTAATATACAATCATTTACAGGAATAGGAGATGAAAAAGGATTGGAAATATTAGCCAGCATCCGAGAAAAGTTACAAATTCCTGTTTTAACAGATGTTCACAATGAAACAGAAGCTGTTACGGCTGCCAAGTATGTAGATATATTACAAATTCCTGCTTTTCTTTGTCGTCAAACAGAATTATTATTAGCTGCTGCTCAAACAAATAAAACAATTAATGTAAAAAAAGGGCAATTTATTTCTCCCGAAGCCATGCTGTTTGTGGTAGAAAAAATACGTTCAACTGGCAATAAAAATATAATGCTAACCGAAAGGGGAACTACTTTCGGATACCAAGATTTAATTGTAGATTTTCGCGGAGTGGAAACAATGAAACAAAATCAATGCCCTGTAATTCTTGATGTTACACACTCTTTACAACAGCCCAATCAAGCATCGGGAGTAACGGGAGGCAATCGCTTAATGATTGAAACATTAGCCAAAGCCGGTATCGCTACTGGATTTGATGGTATTTTCTTAGAAACACATCCCCATCCCGAACAAGCTCTTTCAGATAAAACTACCATGCTGCCACTCAACGAATTGGAAAATTTACTCGAAAAACTTTTACGAATTTATCAAGCTATCAAAAATTAAATCGCTTTTTAAGATAATCGAGATTTATAATCCTCGTGGTCAAAAGAGCGAAGCATGAGTAATTCACCATTTTCAGTCCAAACCGCAATATGAGGATGCTGCACTCCATTGAAAAAATTTGTTTTTACCATAGTATAATGTATCATGTCTTCGAAAATAATACGTTCGTTTATTTCAAGAGGTTCATCGAAAGCATAATCTCCCATTCCCATATAATCACCTGCCAAACAAGTGCTTCCTCCCATACGATAAATATGCTTATCGCCCGACTTGGGATTGCGAGCAAATAAAATAGAGGGTTTATAAGGCATTTCTAAACAGTCGGGCATGTGGCAGGAAAAAGACACATCGAGCATGGCTATTTTAAAATCTTTTTGCGGAATAATATCTTGAACAGTAGCAACCAAATATCCTGTTTGATAGCCAACCGACTGACCCGGTTCTAAAATTACTTCTTCTAAATTTGGGTAGCGTTGTTTAAATTTTTTAAGTATATCTATCAGATGTTCAACATTATATCCTTCCTTAGTAATAAAATGTCCCCCACCCATATTCATCCACTTCGCTTGACGAATTAAATCGCCAAATTTCTTTTCAACAACTTCCAACGTACGCTCTAAAACATAGCTATCGTTTTCGCACAACACATGAAAATGCAAGCCTTCAATACCCTCTGGGAGTTTGTCGCCCAACATACTACGCGGAATCCCTAAACGAGATCCGGCTATGGCGGGATTGTAAATATCGGTAATAACTTCGCTATATTCAGGATTGATACGTAACCCCAAGGAAACTTTTTTATTTTGATTTTTTACTGTAGGATAAAACAATTGATATTGAGACAAAGAATTGAAAGTCAAATGACTACTATATAACAATAGGGATTCAAAATCTTCTTTTTTATATACAGGGCAATAGGTATGGGCTTCGCAACCCATTTCGTCTATAATTAAACGAGCCTCGTTTAAAGAGCTGGCTGTAGCACCGCTTAAGTATTCAGAAACAAGAGGAAAGGCATACCAAAAAGAAAAACCTTTTAAAGCACAAATTATTTTTACACCTGCTTCTTTTTGTACTAAATTCAAAATCTGTAAATTAATTCGCAATGAATGTTCGTTTAAAACATAAGCGGGAGACGGAATAATATCAAAATTAATAGACATAATGATTTTATTTTATATAAATAATAGATAAAACTTCTTCGCTAAGGTAATAAGAACCGGGGTAATTGTCTGTATAATCGATATTTAGCCAATATTCATCATTTTTATCCAAACGATAATAAAGTTTTTTGTCCTTTATCTCTTTTTCGAATACCGAATAAATAGCACTTGCGTATTTGTCAAAACTTTTTTTGTCTCCACAATACAACTCAGGATATACATGCCCGGGCGACCAAATAATACGTACATTTGCCCCAATGGCTTGTAAAGTAGACACCATCAGGATACTATAATCGTCACAATCGCCAGCCATAAGCATAATACTTTCTTGAGGAGGTGCAAAATAATCAAAATCTTTGGGATCTTTTACGTATTTATAATTGTCTCTAATGTATTTAATCAACGATAATTGGCGGCAAATTTGACCGAATTTAAAATAATACTCATCAAAATAAAGTAAAGATTTTTCAACGGCAAAGCTGCGAACGATAGAATCTTTAGAATCTACTTTTTGTTGTATTCTCTGCTGTAAACTAATATGTGGTGCTATGGCATCGACCGAAGGTTTAATTTCAACACGTACGGCAATACTTGTAAACAATTGAATTGTATTTGCTTGTAGATTATTATACATGGTTTGCAACGACCATCCGTAGCCTAAATAAGAAAATAAGGATATAACAAAGACAATTAAAATATAAGTAGAAAGTAAATACTTTCGGATAATGCGACTCAACAAAAACTGTAGGAGTATAAAAAATAAAATCACAAATAAAAAAAGTTCTATTTGTAGGGTAAACAAATAAATAGGAGGAGAAAACTGTACAGCATAAGCAGCCAAGAAAAGAGAAAAAAGAAGATTGACAACAATAAGTATTGTTTTCTTTTTAATTTGTTTCTTAGGTTTTTCTTTTTCCATGCTTACTCATTCATTTGATTGGTTTTGACTAATAAGTTTCTCTAAAATAGCAGTGGTCGCTTCCCATGTATAATGCTCATTTACAAACTTATATCCATTGCTTGCGATTTCCTGATACAAAGTTGGTTGCGACAATAAAACATCAATAGCATGGGCAAATTCAGAAGTATTATTGCAAACCATGATTTCTTTTCCATTTTCAGCATGTAAAGGATTGCTTGCCAACGCAGAAGTTATGCAAGGCAACTGCATAGCCATAGCTTCTAATAATTTGTTTTGCAAGCCCGTACCTAAACGCATGGGAGCAATAAAAACACGCGACAAAGCATAATACTCGCTAATATCGTCTACCCAACCCGTAACCAACACATTTTCTTGTTGTAAATCAAGTACTTTTTCCGATGGATTTGCCCCACAAAGTACAATGTTAATAGTTGGATATTTCTCTCTGACAATGGGCAAAATTTCGTTTACCAAATATACAGCTGCGTCTATATTAGGAGGATAGGAAAAATTTCCCGTAAAAAGCAAGTCGTATTTTTTTTCTACTTGAATGGATTTAAAAATCGAAAAATCAACTCCATTAGGTACTACTGTAATTTTATCTGCTTCAGGATGTTGTATAAACGAACGGTCTATTTCAGTTATAATCGTTTTGTAATCGAAATAACTAAATATTTTTTTCTCGTAAGCCACAAGTCGTTTATGTTCTAACAGCAAAAACCATCGTATCCAAAAAGGCGATGTTTTCATCATGCGAAAAAAACCTTTAGAAAAAGCATCCTGATAATCCAATGTTTTTTTAATTGTAGAATCTTTGACGTATT
>JAAYRN010000100.1 GCA_012518765.1 Bacteroidales bacterium | reverse complement strand
TAAAGAAAGAGAATTAGGAAAGTTACTAAAGAAAATGAAAAAAGGAGATATTCTTATTTGCTCAGAATTATCTCGTTTGGGACGAAGCTTATTAATGATAATGGGCGTTCTAAATGAATGTATGAATCGAGATATTCAAGTTTGGACAATAAAAGATAATTATCGTCTTGGTAGTGATATAAATTCCAAAGTTTTAGCTTTTGCATTCGGCTTATCTGCTGAAATAGAACGTAATCTTATTTCACAACGTACCAAAGAAGCCTTAGCAAGAAAAAAAGCGGAAGGTGTTGTTTTGGGTCGTCCCAAAGGTAGCAAATCCAAAAAAACCAAGCTTACAGGTCAAGAGAAGAAAATTCAGGAATTGTTGGATAAAAAAGTTTCCTACTCGGCTATCGGTCGAATTTTGGGAGTACATAGGCTTACGGTATCCTCTTTTGTGAAAAACGGAAAACTACAAAAAACAACCACGTAGGTCAACATTTACACATTCAACACATAATGCGTACTTCTGCCTTCGCCTTGTTGTAAAAAAATGTTGTATTTAACAAGCTCTTGCAAATCTCGGGTGGCAGTAGATTTTGTGGTTTTAGCAATGGAAATATATTTTCGGGCAGTCATTCCACCTTTAAACTCTTCTGCTCCTTTATCAAACATTTTTTTCAATACTTTCATTTGTCTGCTGTTGAGCATTTTTTTATGGGCATCAAAAAACTGTGTTTTTCTAATTGACAAACGAATAACATTAATAGCATTTTCTTGGGCTTCAATAAGTAACTTGGCAAAATAAACAATCCATTCGTTGATTTCAAGTGTTTTCGAGGCTTTGTTTAATTCTTTATAATAGTTTTTTTTATCACTTTCAATAGCAGTAGAAACGCTTAAAATCATTTGTCTACCAAATGATTCAGCTAAACATTTTTCTATCAAAGCTCGTCCTATTCTGCCGTTTCCATCTTCAAAAGGGTGAATAGTTTCAAAGTACAAATGAGTAATTGCAGTTTTTACCATTATTTTTTGAATGTTATTTTTTGTTTCAAAAGCATTATACCATTTTATAAATTGTTTCATTTCTCGCACTACACTATCCGATGGCGGTGCTTTAAAATGCACTTTTTCTCTCCCAAAAGCTCCAGAAACAACTTGCATTGGCTCTTTTCCTGTACGATATACACCTGCATTTATATATTCGGATTCGTTAAATAGAATTTTATGCCAAGTTTTTATCATAGTTTCCGATAATTTTTCGGCATAATTTTCACGTACTTTCACCATAAGTTGTGCTATATTTTTCACCCGCTTATCTTTTAGGTTTTTAATTGTAAACTCCAATCCTAATTGCATACGAATTGAAGACATTAAGTCCTCTCGAGACAGCATTTCTCCTTCTATAGAAGAAGTTTTTAAGGCTTCTGAAATCATTAAGCCAATAATTTCGTCCTGCTGTTTTGTGTTGTCGAGTGTGTTAAACAAGCCCAAACTCACACCTGAAAGCTCAGCAAATTTCAGTGCATATTCACTGATAATCTGCTCACTATAAAAAAAATTCGCCCAGTCTTTGTGTTCCCAATTATACATTTTTCATCCATTTATGAGCCAATAGACTCTGTTATTCGGTGCAAAAGTACAAAAAATATGAGCCGATTAGCTCACATAATCGCCTCATTTTTCATTATAGTTCAATAAAAATCATTTTTTCTTTACTCACTTCCATATAATCATGCGAAAATTTTGCTACATAATATTTTATTAAAATTCACGTTTCTATAAGTAGTATTTTTTTAGTTTATGCTGTTTGTTAGTAGATATATAAGTAAGTTATTTATGATTTTGGTGCTCATAGTTTCCACGCTATCGTGCAATCCACCCACACCTTCTGAGGAATTTAAGGCAACACCTTACGAATTACAAATCCCCAAATACTTCCCCACCCTACTCAATATCCCTGATGATAATCCCATGACGGTAGAAGGCGTTAAATTAGGACGTTATCTTTTTTACGATGGGCGTTTGCGGGGTTATAGCGGCGACAATCCCGACTCCTTAATGAGCTGTGCTACTTGCCACATACAAGAATATGGTTTTGAATGTGGATTAGACCATCCCAAATACACTGACGGTCATCCTTACGGCATCAAAGGTAAACACACCACACACAGCATGTTGCCACTTATTAATTTAGTATTCAACAACAAAGGATATTTTTGGAATGGAAGTGTATACAACGAACATCCAAATCCTCAAATGCGAAACATTGAAGATATTGTTTTAATGGCAATTGTAGCCGAAGACGAAATGTTTAGCACTCCCGAAAGAGCCGTAAAAACTATTGAAAACATCAGTATCTATCCGCCCATGTTCAAGGCTGCTTTTGGCACCGAAGAAGTTACTATTGAACGTATACAAAAAGCCATAGCGCAATTTATGCGAACCCTGATTTCGGGAAATTCAAAATTTGACCGCTATATACGAGGCATAGAACAACTTTCACCCGATGAATTAGCTGGTTTTGTATTGTTTACCACCGAAGAAGGAGCCGATTGTTTCCATTGCCACGGCAGCGATGGTAATTTACTCATGACAACCAACGATTTTTATAACAATGCTTTAGATAGTGTTTTCACCAATCTTCAGGATAGGTATTCCGTTACCCAAAACCCAAGCGACATAGGAGCTTTTCGTGCCCCTACCCTAAGAAATATAGAGGTTACAGCACCTTATATGTTTGACGGACGATTCAAAACCTTAGACGAAGTGATTGATTTCTACAGCGAAGGTTTACATTACACGCCTTACGTACATCCCCTGATGCATAAAATAGCCGATGGAGGAGCCATGTTGACTCCCAGACAAAAACGACAACTTAAAGCCTTTTTACTATCCCTTACCGACCACGAGTTTTTAAATAATCCCGAATTTTCAAAACCTGACAACCTACCATAATGAAGATATACACCAAACAAGGAGACCAAGGGACTACCTCCCTTCTCAATGGTACACGAGTACCTAAAGATGACCTTAGAGTAATAGCTTATGGAACTGTAGATGAACTAAATGCTCATATAGGTTTACTAAGAGACCTCATTGAAAATGATAGTATAAAAACGGATTTACTGCATATACAACATACTTTATTTAACATGCAGGCACTCTTAGCCGTAGATAAGGAAAAGGCATGTCCCGTTAATTTGAAAAATATTGATACAGAAGATATTAATTTTTTAGAACAAAAAATTGATGACATGCAATCGCAACTAAGTCCGCAAACCTATTTTTTAATTCCTGGAGGGCATCCCACCGCATCGCAATGCTACATAGCTCGTTGTATTTGCCGAAGAGCCGAAAGAAAACTAATAAGCATGAGCAAACAACACGACCTTGATGAGTCTATTTCTATGTACATCAATCGCTTATCCGATTACTTATTTACTTTATTTCGTTATGTAACTTTTTTATTAAATGTAAAAGAAAATACATGGAAAAAATAATTGCGTGCATAGTTACTTTTTGCTGCTTTATATTTTCCTCTCTGGCACAACATCACATAGGCTTAGGAGGTGGTTATAATCAATCTATTTTTTATTGTAGTCAACCCAAATCGACCTATTACACCCTTTTTCGTCCCCACAATTCTTTTTTGGTAAATGCAAACTATAAATTGAACATTCCCAACAAAAAAGAAAACATGAGAATAGGCACTCAATGGGAATGGAAACGACAATCAGCCTATTTTTACTACGAAGACAGACGCAACAACGACACCATACCCACAGGCATAAATTACGACATAGACGTGCTACACATTTACATATTTCCCGAATTGGTTGTAGGTAATTCCATACGTTTTATTTTCAGTGGAGGACCTGTATTTGAATATGTTTTAACTACAAAAGCCAAAGGTATACGTGTTGAAAATAAAGAAAAAATCAAGGTAGACGAAAAAAATAACGGCGATATAAGCGGTGCCTACATAGGAGCAAAAATTAATTTAGGTATGGAGTTTCCCATTTATAAAAACTTTTATTTTGCACTACAAAACAGTTATTCGGCTGGGCTTAGTAGCAAATACGGGCGACTGAAAAAGCAAATGAAATATTATAATTGTTTAGATATCAATTTATCGGGGAGTTTATTTTATAGCTTTTAAGCTAAAAACTCAAGTAATTCAAACAATATGTAAAATTATTTGTTGTCTTATAAAATTGAAACTAAATATTTAACCATTAAAAACATATTAAAATGATATCAGAAAAAATCGTAAAAGCTCTTAGTCAGCAAATTATGGAAGAAGAACACGCATCTCGTATTTACTTGGCTATGGCTTCTTGGTGTGATGCAAACGCATATCCGGGAGCAGCAAAATTTTTATACAGCCATACCAACGAAGAAAGAGAACATGCCGAAAAAATATTAAAATACATCAATTATCGCGGTGGACATGCAAGACTCTTACCTCTACCTGAAGTTGATAATGATTTTAAAGATGTTCGTGATGTATTTGAAAAAGCTATGGAACATGAAATATACATTACCAAATGTATAAATGATTTATATGAATTAGCAATTGCAGAAAAAGATTATGGAACGCAAGTATTTCTACAATGGTATATAGAAGAACAAGAGGAGGAAGAAGATTTATTCCAATCTATCTTAGACCATTACAACAACTGCAAAGGAAAATTAGCCTTGTTCGATAAATTTGTATCCGAAAAAAAATAAAAAAACGGTACTTTACACAACAAAAGAGAAGTGAAACCTCAATCACTTCTCTTTTTTATTTATTTTTGCAAACAAAAACAACACATGGCTAAAGTAAAAACTACTTTTTATTGTCAAAACTGCGGTACACAATCGGCTACTTGGGTCGGGAAATGCAGAAAT
Source organism: Bacteroidales bacterium (assembly GCA_012518765.1). Lineage (GTDB taxonomy): Bacteria > Bacteroidota > Bacteroidia > Bacteroidales > WCHB1-69 > UBA5266. The sequence goes on along the minus strand of JAAYRN010000100.1, from coordinate 214 downwards.
TGTGGCGAATGGAACACCTATGTAGAAGAAGTAATACAATCGGCTTCATCGACCAAACAACAACACGCACTGCGAAAAAGCCAAGCCATACGCATTCAAGACATTGATAACACAGAACATACCCAACGTATAGATACCGGTATTGAAGAAATAAATAGAGTATTGGGCGGTGGTATAGTTTCAGGTTCACTGATATTATTAGGAGGCGAACCCG
>JAAYRN010000099.1 GCA_012518765.1 Bacteroidales bacterium | reverse complement strand
CCATCGAAAACCGAAATGGGCCACAACCAAGACGAAAACCAGGTATCTAACACGTCTTCATCTTGTTGTAAGTCGTCTATACCAAAGGATTGAGAGGGAAATTTTTCTTGAGTCATAGCCAAGGCTTCTTCCTTGGTTTTGGCTACCATTATTTCATTATTAGGCAAATAATAAGCCGGTATGCGATGTCCCCACCAAAGCTGACGGCTGATACACCAATCTTTTACATTTTCCATCCAATGGGCATAGGTATTTTTTACCTTATCAGGGAAAAACTGTATATCGTTGTTCATCACCACTTCTAAGGCTGGTTTAGCCATGTCGTCCATGTTGCAAAACCATTGTTGCGACAACTTGGGTTCTATGACCTCGTCAGTGCGTTCCGAAAATCCTACTTTGTTTACATAATCTTCTATTTTCACCAAATTACCCGCTTTTTCCAACAAAGGTATGATGTTTTTTCGTGCTTGGAAACGCTCCTCTCCTACCAATAATTGAGCAGATTCATTGAGAGTTCCATTGTCGTTAAAAATATTAATGCTCTCTAATTGATGTTTGATTCCTAAGTTATAGTCATTAATATCGTGGGCAGGTGTAATTTTCAAGGCTCCTGTGCCAAATTCCTTGTCTACGTATTCATCAAAAATTAAAGGTACCGACCTATTTACCAAAGGTATAATCACACGTTTTCCTTTCAAATGACTGTAGCGTTCGTCTTCGGGATGTACGCATACGGCGGTATCGCCCAAAATAGTTTCGGGACGAGTGGTAGCTATGGTAATATATTCATTTTCACAACCTTCTATCTGATAGCGAACATAATATAGTTTGGATTGTATTTCGCGGTAAATTACCTCCTCGTCTGAAACGGCGGTCAGTGCTTTGGGATCCCAATTTACCATACGCACGCCGCGATAAATTTTCCCTTTACGGTATAAATCAATAAATATATCTATGACCGACTCTGACAGACTGTCGTCCATGGTAAAGCAGGTACGCTCCCAATCGCAAGAGGCTCCTATTTTTTTCAATTGCTGAAGGATGATACCTCCGTGTTTTTCCGTCCAATCCCAAGCATGACAAAGAAATTCTTCGCGTGTAATATCCTTTTTATCAATACCTTTTTCTTTTAACAAGGCTACTACTTTTGCCTCGGTAGCAATGGAAGCGTGGTCGGTGCCGGGAACCCAACAGGCATTAAAGCCCTGCATGCGTGCCCTGCGTATCAAAATATCTTGTATGGTATTGTTTAACATATGCCCCATGTGAAGCACACCCGTTACATTGGGGGGTGGCATCACTATGGTATAGGGTTTACGTTCATCGGGTAAAGAACGAAAATACTGTTTTTTTAGCCAGTGTTGATACCATTTATCTTCTATCTCTTGCGGTTTGTATTTTGATGAAATTTCCATGTACTTAAATTTTTATGCGTGCAAAATTACATTTTTTTTAGATGCAATCCAAGAAAAAAAATAAGCCGTCCTTATAAAAAAACGGCTTATTTCATTTATATTCTGTTTTATAGCTTAACTAATCACAGCATTCGTCTTCTTTTGGAGCGTTTCCTTTTTGAAAAATAATCGTCTAAACGTAAATTTATACCTATAAAAACCAAATAGCTCAAACATCAACCCATTACATTAAACAGTAAATCATAGGGATTAAAGCTGCGGTAAGGTAAATAATACTGTACAAATTCAATGGAAACCGCAAACACCAAGCCTATGAAAAACCAAACTATTTTTCGCTTTCGGAAAAACAAAAATTGAAACAAAGACCAGGGCAAAAATATAAGCAAATGGACTAAATAATCAGCTCGAAATTCCCAAAGATTGATTTTGTTGAGTTTTTCTGCAATACCTAAGGGTAAAACATTTAATAACAATACAGTTACTACATATAAAACAAATAAAACTGACAAGTATCTCTTTATTTTTGTTCTTGACATAAAATGATGTATTATTTTTTTATAAGTTCGTATTTTTCAAATAGTTTCAGCAAGGTTAAATCGGTTTCACTGTCCGAAATTGAAAATGTATATCGGTAATCGGTTTTAGGGTATTTTTCTTGTATAAAAATGGCTTTATTTACATCGTAAAGCTGTCTAAATTTCCCATCGTAATAAGTACTTCCGTAACCTTTAAAATTTATTTTTTCGGCTACTTTTTCAATGTAACAATGAGGCGAAGCACTCAGTAATATCATTTCTGAATGTTCATTTTTATAAGAAAGCACTTGATTTAAAACTTCTTGGTCAATGTCCGCATACAATTTGTTTACAAAAGCTGTCAAATCTTTTTTACTCATTTCATTTTGTAGGTATTCTACAAATTTAGCGTAACTAATTATCTTTAGTTTACGAAGTAAAAACCAAGTTAGTATTTTTATATTTCCCCTCCTTATTTGTTTATATACGTATACATTTTCGCTGTCATAGGGCAATAAGGTTTCGTCAAAATCGGCAACAACTATATTTTTCATTGTAAAAAAATTAATCTATACTTTTAATATAATCTATCATACTGCTACTTACCTCCTCTACCGATATACTTTGCATGCAAAGAGGTTGGGAGCAATCTGTTTTGCGGTGATTGGCGGCACTTACACAAGGGGAACAGACCAAGCCTGCATAAAAACACTCCACATCGCCCAAAGGCATGTACAATTCGGGAGTTTCAGGTCCAAACAACACAAAGGTTTTCAATGGTATAGCTGAAACAAAATGAGCAGGTCCCGAATCATTGCTCAATATGCAAGTACTCAAAACATATAAAGCCACTAATTGACGTAAGCAAAACTCTCCCGCTACACTCACACAACGGCTATCGCCTACTCCATCTATAAAGGTTTGTACGTAAGTCTTTTCCTCCTTGGTTCCAGTGGCTACTATAAGGATATTTTCTTGTTTTGCTAACAAAGTAAGAGCGGTTTGTATAAAGCTGCCTAACATCCATTTACGTTGAGGTAACATGTCGGAAGCATTGATATTGAAAATGATAATCTTCTTTTCTTCCCACAGAGGATATACTGCCGATAGAATAGTTTTTACTTTTTCGGTTTCTGATGCGGTAGGTTGGGCAGTTTGTAGGTTTATTTCGTCTTTATTGATGGCTACACGGGCATAAGGTGAATCGAATTTTCCTATTGCTTTATAGGCTAATGCCATAAAATTTACGGTGATATGTACATG
>JAAYRN010000002.1 GCA_012518765.1 Bacteroidales bacterium | reverse complement strand
AATAATATTTTTGTATTTTTGCTTTTCAAAATTTTAAATACAAAAGAAAATGCAAGATAAAATAAAAATTTTAGCCATAAATCCAGGATCAACATCCACAAAAGTAGCTGTATTAGAACTTAATATTTGTGCAAAAAAGAATGAAAAGGAGATAGTTTCTGTTTTTGTACAAAATATTAAACATAAATTAGAAAAAATCAGTGAATTTAAACGCATTGCAGACCAATACAAATGGCGAAAAGAAACTATTTTAGAAGTATTAGATGAAAATAATATCGATTTAAGCGAAATTAAATACATCATAGGAAGAGGCGGTTTGGTAAAAAATATTTCCTCTGGTATATATAAAGTAGACGAAGCCTTAAAACACGATCTTTTAATAGGATATGCTGGAGAACATGCTTGTAATTTAGGAGGTCTTATTGCAGACGATATTGCTCAAACATTAGAAGTTGAGTCTTTTATTGCCGACCCCGTAGTTGTCGACGAAATGAGCCCAATAGCCAAAATATCGGGACACCCTCACTTTGAAAGAAAACCTATATTTCACGCATTGAATCAAAAAGCAATTGCTCGAATGTATGCACGACAAATAAGAAGAAAATACGAAGAATTAAATTTGATTGTTGCTCATATGGGAGGAGGTATCAGTGTGGGAGTACATGAAAAAGGGCAAGTGATTGATGTTAATCAAGCGTTGAATGGCGAAGGTCCTTTCTCGCCAGAACGCAGTGGCTCTTTACCTGTTATCGATGTGATAAAAGCCTGTTTTAGTGGCGAATTTACACAAGAAGACCTTAGTAAAATGGTAGTTGGTAAAGGAGGCTTTGTGGCATATTTAGGCACTAACGATGCTTTAGAAATAAAAAATAAAATCAAAGCGGGTGATGAAGAAGCAGATTTTTATGATTCTGCCATGGCTTATCAAATAGCTAAAGAAATTGGAGCCGCATCAACTGTTTTAAAAGGAGATGTCGATGGAATTTTACTTACAGGAGGTTTAGCTTACGGAAAACATTTTGTTGAAAAAATTACATCCAGAGTAAAACACTTAGGGGCAGTGTATTCATTCCCGGGAGAAGATGAAATGAATGCCTTGGCATTTAATGTTTTACTTATGTTGAAAGGCGAAATTCCTTTGAAAAATTACGAATAAGTTAGGGGAAAAATTTACTCGTATAAAATTTTTATATACGCAACAAAATATTGTTGTGGATTGAGTTTGTTTTATAACAAAAAATTTAAAATCATTCTATTAATAGCGTTAATAGCTTCTCTAATTCGTTTCTTACAAGTATAGATTTACAAGTAAAATTATTTATTATTATCGTAAATCCGTATACTTTTCCATTTTCGTGTATGGCATATCCAGCATAGCCTCTTATGCCTGCCATGGTTCCGCTTTTGGCATAAATTTTACTTCCTTTTGGTTTATTTTTCAGAATGTTTTTTAACGTTCCCGATACTCCTGCTTCGGATAAAGATTGTAAATAAAAAGGATAAAATGAAGAGGAATATACATGAGAAAGTACTTCACAAACAGCACGCGGCGAAATTAAATTGGCTCGTGAAAGTCCACTACCATCGGCAATAGTTATGTTTTGAGTGGTTATTCCCATTTGTTTTAAGTTATTTTTTATGACTTGCGAGGCATTTATATTGCTTCCTTTGCCTAATAGTTTAAAAACCGCCTCAGCATATATGTTATTACTGGTTTTATGAATGTGATTTATTATCACAGATAGGGAAGGAGAGCGATGGACAAAAAGAGTGTCTATCGATTTTTGTAAAGTGTCTATACGTATGTAATCAACTAATCCATTGATATTTACTCCTTGTTTTTTGAGATAATCTTTAAAAGACATGGCACAAACATATTCAGGTAGGGGCAAAGCTCCTTTGGCTGTAACATTTGATTTTCCCATGGAAATATAACCGAAAATTTCACGCTGTTTGCTGTAAGAATCTCCGTAAATCATGATGTAGTTTTCTGCTCCTTTTTTTACAGTAACTACTTCATTTTTTATGATAAAATCTTCAGGTAGAGTAGGATAAATTTCTTTAATAATTCCTTTTTTAGAAATACTATCGGCGGGATTCACGGTAATAGTAAACATATTTTCATGCCAATTAATTCCTTTGACTCCTGCCCCAAAATAATTGCCAACATCGCCCCACATCCATGTTTCGTTCAAAGGGTGGTTATCGAAAATGTAAGGGTCTATGTAGAGATTGCCATCTATGGTACGAATCCCCTTTTGTATCAAAGCCCGTTGCCATGTAGCAAATACAACATCGGGTGAAGTTTCTTTAAAACGTGGGCTACCGAGGGTGGGGTCGCCACCTCCAACTATGTAAATATCGCCTTTTAATACTCCATTTTCTAATGTTCCAGAAGAGAGCAAATAAGTTTTAAACGTATAATTACTCCCTAATTTTTGTAATGCAACGGCAGTAAGAGGTAATTTTTGAATAGAAGCAGGAATAAAATTTTTATCAGCATTATAATCATAAATTATCTGATTTTGAGTTAAATCCTTAATACATACTCCTATAAAGGCAGAAGAAAAATTAGAATCATTGGATAATTGTTCTACAAAAGCATTTAATTTTTGGGTCAAATTTTGCGAAAAGCTAAATAATGTCCCGAAACAAATAATGCTTATAATGAACCGTTTCATTTTATATTTTATTCTTTTTACGATAAGCATCCCAACCTTGAGCTTGTAAAGGAATAGATTTTTTATCGTTAGTAATCAAATAGTTTCCTGTATTTTCGCCAGTAATATGTCCGATGATACTTATATCTTTCAGTTGAAGTATTTTTTCGTAATCGCTTTGTTTGATTGTAAATAATAATTCATAGTCTTCGCCACCGTTTAAGGCTATGGTTGAGGGAATCAACTGAAAATCCATGGCTGTGTCGTAGGTTAATGAATCGATGGGAAGTTTTTCTTCGTAAATAGTACATCCTTTTTTTGATTGCTGGCAAATATGAAGTATATCGGAAGCTAATCCATCGGAAATATCAATCATAGAAGTGGGTAAAATATTTTTTTCATCCAAATGTTTTATAATATCCAAACGAGGTTCGGGTTTTAATTGACGTTCTAAAAGATAGTCAAATCCTTCTAAATCAGGTTGATTTCTTTGATTCTCTAAAAACACTTGCTTTTCTCTTTCTAAAATAATCAGTCCCATATAGGCAGCTCCTAAATCACCAGAAACACAAATTAAATCGTTTTCGTTGGCAGTACTTCGTTTTACAATTTTCGATGAATCGGCATAACCTAAAACCGTAATACTGATACACATACCGCTAACACTCGAAGTGGTATCGCCACCTACAAGGTCTACTCCGTAGCGTTCACAACATAAACGCATTCCTTGATACACTTCTTCAATGGCTTCGGCAGTATAACGACTTGATACAGCGATTCCTACAAGAATTTGTTCGGGTGTAGCATTCATGGCAGCAATGTCGGATAAATTGGAAGCTATGGCTTTGTAGCCAATGTGTTTTAAAGGGCAATAACTGAGATCGAAATGTACGCCTTCAATTAGTAAGTCTTTGGATACAAGCTGATAACGATTGTTACTGTTGATAATAGCGGCATCGTCTCCTATTCCTAAAACAGTACTTTTATTTTTTATTTTAATGTTTTTGGTTAATAAATCAATTAAGCCAAATTCTCCATATTCCGAAAGAGGAGTTGTATTTGTATTTTCAAGCATAGTTCAAAAAAATTTATGCAAAAATAATGTTTTTTTGCAAATGATTAAAACAGAATCTACATTTATTTGAAAACTTAAAAATAGAAATGAAAATAAGTGTATTTTTGCAGGAATTTAAAAATAAATTGAGCGTATTTTATCATGGCACATACAAAGGATGTAAATAATTATTTTCTACAATTTTTGCCTTCGTCAACTTCGGATAATCAAGAAGACTATTTTTCAAATTTAAGGATAAAAGCTTCCGAAAGTTTCAAAAAAAACGGTGTTCCTAATCGAACAGTAGAAATGTGGCGAGAGGTTAAATGGGACAAAATAATAAAAAATAAAAACTACATTATACAAGAAAAAGCTGAAGAGTATCAACCTATTGAAACATATTTTCAATGTTCGACACAAGATATTAATGCCGAAATGTTTGCCTTTTTAAATGGATGGTACGTACATCACAATGCTCCTTTAACTGTTTTTCCCGACGGGAGTATATTTGGAAGTTTAAAAGAGGCAATTATACGTTATCCTGATTTGGTAGTTCAGTGTTTGGCTAAAAACAAAGAAGTGTCTAATGGATTGATTGATTTAAATTTAGCATTATGGAAAGATGGTTTTTTTGCTTATATACCTGACGGAGTTCATGTAAAAAGACCTATTCAGTTTGTGTATATAATTAATTCATCTGAAAATATTTTTGTTCAACCTCGCAATTTAATTCATATTGGCAACGATGCCTCTGTTAAAATAATTCATTGCGATGATTCTCTTAAATGTAAAGATACGCTTATCAATACAGTAACTGAAATTTATGTAGGAAAATCAGCTTCTTGCGACTATTTTAAATTAGAAAATAAGGATAATCAAACCACGCTCATCAATCATTTATTGATACATCAAAATGAAAATAGCAAGGTAAATACAAATACTACGATTTTTAACGGAGGATTGGTACACAACACCATAGCTGTTAATCTTGCCGAACCCAAAGCGGAGGTAAATATAAACGGTTTATATTTGGCAGATAGAAATCAAGAAGTTACTAATAGTTTGTATGTCAAGCATAATGCTCCTGAATGTTTTAGTAGTCAATTGTATAAAGGTATTTTAGACGAACAAGCCAAAGCAAGATTTATAGGACATATATACGTAGAAAAAGATGCACAAAAAACGGAGGCTCATCAGATAAATCGCAATATATTATTAACCGATGAGACAGATATATTTACCAAGCCTTTTTTGGAAATATATGCCGACGATGTAAAATGTAGCCACGGAGCAACCATAGGACAATTGGACGAAGATGCTATGTTTTATTTACGTACACGCGGAATTTGTGAGCAAAATGCAAGAATCTTGCTCATGCACGCTTTTGCCAAAGAAGTGGTAGATAAAATTAGCATAGAAGCTCTTTCAGAACGTACGGAACGACTTGTACAAAAAAGACTTACAGGAGAAATTATTTCTTGTAACAACTGTATGCAAGCCTGCGATAAAAGAAATATTACATTTGAAGTAGAAGTCCCAGAACTATAAATGATAGTGTAAATACTAAATTTATAATTAATTGGTTCTCAATCTAATTAATCAAAATGAGAACCAAATATTTCTTCTATGGTTTTTTCGTATTTTTTCATCATATTACTTCGTCTTAATTTCAGGGTAGGCGATAGTTCTCCGGTTACAGGACTCCACTCTTCGTGTACGATTCTAAAACGTTTGATTTGTTCGTGTGGAGCTAATTTTTGATTGATTTTATCAATTTCCTTTTTTATACGTTGGACAACTAACTTATTTTTAACTAATTCATCGTGGTCGCGGTAGTGGAGTTTGTATTTGGTACTCCAAAAATGTAAATAATTAAAATAAGGAGAAATAAGAGCCGAAACAAATTTTTGATTTTCACCAATAACCATCACATTATCAATAAAAGGAGACCCTTTGATTTTATTTTCTAACAATTGGGGTGCAATGTATTTACCCGATGATAGTTTGAAAATATCTTTTTTCCTATCGGTTATTTTTAAGAAGCCATCTTTGGTAAGTTCCCCAATATCGCCTGTGTGAAACCACCCTTCATCGTCAATGACTTGCTTGGTGTATTCTTCATCTTTATAATAACCCATCATTAAACAAACTCCTTTGGTGAGGATTTCTCCATCGTCAGCTAACTTAAAATCAATGCCATCAATGATTTTTCCAACACTTCCGATTAAAACTAAATTATCTTTAGGACGATTGACCGCAATAACGGGCGAAGTTTCTGTGAGTCCATAGCCTTCGATAATTCTCATTTTGGCAGCGGTAAAAAGTCGTATGATTTTGGGTTGTATAGCCGAACCTCCTGACACTATAAGTAACTCATTCCCACCAAGATTTTCACGCCATTTGGAGTAAACTAATTTATCGGCAATGTTGTATTTCAACGAATAAAAGAATGATTTTTTGTTGTTATCAAATTTTAATCCCGCATTGAAAGCCCAGAAATAAATTTTCTTCTTAAATTTTTTCATGTCTTTTCCTACAGAGCGAAATTTTTCAAAAGTCATTTCTAAAACTCTTGGTACAGAGCAAAATCCGTTTACATTTCCATCTTTTAAGTCGGCGGCTATGGTATTTATGCTTTCGGCATAATAAATACTAACTCCAAGATACTGAAATGAATAGTTCATACTTCGTTCATAAATATGACACAAAGGTAAAAAACTTAACATACGATGACGGTGATCAACGATTTGCATGTTTCCGTGTGCCATAGCATTGAAAGTAAGGGCTCTGTGTGAAAGCATCACTCCTTTGGGTAAGCCTGTTGTTCCCGATGTGTAAATGATTGTACACAAATCATCACCTGTGATATTTTTTTTATTTTCTTCGACAATAGGAGAGTAAATATTGCGTGTATTGAGACCGAGTAATCTTATTTCTTCCAACTCTTTTTGGTGTTCAATAGGATTAATGGTGTATACGGTAGGTTTGTCTGTTAAGGTTTCTATGGCTGAGTTTACATTTCCAAAAATAGTTTCATTGCCGATGATGACCAATTTCGCATCGCTATGATTGATAATGTAAGCATAATCGTCTACTCCCAATGTGGGATAAACAGGAACGTGTATTAAGTTTGCCATAGCCAAAGCCATATCGATAAAGTTCCATTCGGGGCGATTGTTTACAACAGTAACTACCTTATCGTTAGGCTGTAAGCCCAAGGCTAAAAATCCATAACTCAATAAATGAGCCATTTCATAATAATCTTCTACGCTGTATTTTATCCATACTCCGTTCTTTTTTTGTGATAAAATATCTGTTTTGTTCGGATGTTTTTCTTTGAGTTGTTCTAAAAAATCAAATATTCTTGTTATTTCCATTTTATTTTTTAATTAGCTTGTTCTTCATTCTCTTTGCTTGGGTCTTCTGATTTTTTTGTAACAAAATCAAAAGTGGACTTTAATTGAATCAAAGACAAGTTAATGTTTTTAAAACTAAATCCATGTCCTTTAGAATCAGTTGTTTTATTATATATTTGATGAATAATAGTATTGTATTTTTCATGCAATACGCTTCGTTTTAATTTAAGGGTGGGCGATAGTTCTCCTGTTTGGGATGACCATTCGTCGGTTACTAATCTAAACATTTTAATTTGCTCGTGAGGGGCTAAATTTTTATTGAAAAAATCTATTTCCTTTTGAAATCTTTTAATAATTTCAGGTAATGCAATAAGTTCGTCATTATTTTTATAACGAAGCCTGTATTTTCCTGCTAAAAAATGAAGGTGATTAAAATTGGGAGAAATAAGGGCGGAAACAAATTTTTCGTTTTCGCCAATAATCATAATATCGGTTATTAGATTAGATTCTTTTAATAAGTTTTCAATCAATTGAGGGGCAACGTATTTCCCTGCTGATAGTTTAAATATTTCTTTTTTTCTATCGGTTATTTGCAAGTATTTTCCGTCTATAAGTTTTCCTATATCGCCCGTATGAAACCATCCTTCTTCGTCAATGACTTGGCTTGTGTATTCGGGGTCTTTGTAATAGCCCAACATTAAGGAAGGTCCCTTGGTTAAAATTTCTCCATCATCGGCAATTTTTACTTCTACATTTTCTAAAATAGGACCTACAGTTCCTATTTTTACTTCTTTTGTATTGGCATTATTTACCGAAATAACAGGCGATGTTTCGGAAAGTCCGTAACCTTCATATACTTCTAAACCAGCAGCATGAAACAATCTAACGATTTTATCTCTTACGGCAGAGCTTCCGCATACGATTGCCATTCGGTTGCCTCCAAATTTTTCACGCCATTTTACGTATACAAGTTTGTCATAAACTTTCGTCCAGAAGTTATACCAAGAACTTTTGTGTAAATCATATCTATGTCCGTGATTAATAGCAAGTTTATAAATGATTTTTTTAATTCCGCGAAGGTCTTTTCCGGCGGCAATAAATTTTTCATAAACCATTTCTAAAATACGAGGAACGGCACAAAAACCATGGGCTTTGACATCTAAAATATCGGCAGCAATAGTAGCCAAACTCTCAGCGTAATAAATACTTACTCCCAAATATTGGTATTCGTAGTTCATGCTTCGTTCGTAAATATGACATAAGGGAAGAAAGCTAACCGTTCTGTGATTATGATTCAGTGGCTGGGCTTGAGCGTGAGCTGTGAAATTTGAAATTAAATTCCGATGTGATAGCATAACTCCTTTAGGTTCACCAGTGGTACCTGAAGTATAAATGATGGTGGCTATATCATCTGGTAAAATTGTTTTTTTGATTTCACTAATAGTATCTTCATTTTTTTTGCGTGAATATATGCCCAATTTCAAAACTTCGTACAATACTTTTTCGTCTCCAATTTTATCTAAGGTATAAATTTCAGGATTGTTTACAAACGATTTGAAGGCGGGTTGTACGCGGCTATAAATGGTTTGGATACCGATAATCACTACTTTAGCATCGGAATGATTGATAATAACTTCGTAATCATGAGCATTTAGGGTAGGATAAATAGGCACGTGTATCACACCTATCATACTGAGTGCCATATCGATAATGTTAAACTCAGGTCGATTGTTGGTGATGGTAACTACTTTATCGCCTTTTCGTAATCCTATTTCATGAAATCCATAGCTCATCAAGACGGAATATTTATAATAATCGTCTACGCTATAGCTTATCCATTCTCCATCTTTTTTACCAGCTAAGATGTCTTTTTTGTCGTATCTTTCTAATAGCCAATCTAATAGCTCAAATGTTCTTGTTATTTTCATCCGAAAGTATATTTAATTAGAAAAACAAAAGTAGAACTATTTTTTTAGAAAACAAGTTTTTTTTGAATAAAAATTGCCATTTAATACAAAAGGCATTATATATCAAATGCTTGTTTTATTTTTTCGATGTAGTCTAATTTTTCCCAAGCGAAGAATTCTACTTCTTTAAAATATTTTGTTTTCCCGTCAATAGTTTTTGCTTTTACGTCTTTATCGGAATAGTATACTTCAATTTCTTTTTTGTAGGGATCTCTTCCAAAATGTCCGTAAGTAGCTGTGGGTTGGAAAATAGGATTTTGTAATCCAAAACGTTTGATGATAGCGTATGGGCGTAAATCGAATAAAGTATTTATTTTTTCGGCTATTTCGGTATCTGTTATTTTTTTTCCGTTTTTGTCTTTTAGTTTACAAGAGTTAAAGGTGTTGATAAACAATCCTACAGGCTTGGCTATACCGATAGCGTAAGCAATTTGTACCAATATTTCGTTGGCAACACCTGCTGCCACTAAATTTTTTGCGATATGACGAGCTGCATAAGCCGCAGAACGATCCACTTTTGATGAATCTTTTCCCGAAAAAGCACCTCCGCCGTGTGCTCCCTTTCCGCCGTAGGTATCAACAATGATTTTTCTTCCCGTAAGTCCTGTATCTCCATGAGGACCACCTATTACAAATTTACCCGTTGGGTTTACATGTAGCAAATAATCATCTTTAAATAGTTTACGAACACGAGGAGAACAGTTTTTTTTCACTCGGGGAATCAAAACTTTTTCAACATCGGATTTTATAGTAGCAAGCATCTCATTATCGGCTGTAATTTGAGCTTCTTTTGTGTCGTTTTTGGGCTTTACAAAATCATCGTGCTGTGTAGAAATAACGATGGTGTTTATTTTAATGGGCTGACCCTTTGAGTTGTACTCAATAGTTACTTGTGATTTAGAATCGGGGCGTAAGTATTTCATTTTTTTGCCTTCTTTTCGTATAGCTGCCAATTCTTGCATAAAAATATGAGACAATTCGATGGGCATGGGCATTAAATTATCCATTTCTTTTACAGCATAGCCAAACATCATTCCCTGATCTCCAGCTCCTTGATTTTCTATTTCTGCTCTTTCAACGCCTTGGTTTATATCGGGCGACTGTTCGTGTATTGCCGAAACTACGCCACAGGAGTTGCTCTCAAACATATATTCACCTTTGGTATAACCAATATCTTTGATTGTTTTGCGAGTAATATGTTGAATATCAATATATCCTTTTGTTTTTACCTCGCCAGCACAAACCACTAATCCCGTAGTAACAAGGGTTTCACAAGCTACCTTAGAATTGGGGTCGTAGCGTAAAAATTCGTCTAACAATGCGTCTGATATTTGGTCTGAAACCTTGTCGGGATGTCCTTCCGAAACAGATTCGGATGTAAATAAATAAGCCATTTTATCTTAATATTAAATTACTGAATAAATTAAATAATAATTAAAATGGTTAGGATGAAATGATTGGAAGAAAATGTTATTGTTTTTAGCATTTATGAGTGGTTGCAATCAAATCAAATCTATCCACTTTTTTATGGCTACAAAGGTAACACTTTTTATCATGTAATTCCTTTTTATTTTTAAATTAGTTGATTTATCATGTTACGGTATTGGATAAATAATGTACTTTTGCGGAAGAGTTTTTGAAAGTTGTAAATGGGTT
>JAAYRN010000098.1 GCA_012518765.1 Bacteroidales bacterium | reverse complement strand
TTTAAATTTACTTTATAATTTTAATCTTTCAAAAAATCAAATTGAAAGTCCACAAAACAAAATTATTGATTTACATGATTTAGAAAGAGAAATTTGTGTTCAAGTAACAGCAAACAATACTAAAGCAAAAGTCGAAACGACGGTGAAAAACTTTATAGACAATGAATTATACAAAACTTACAAAGAACTTCATTTTTTAATTATTGACAGAAATATAGATTTCAATTACGATAAAAACAAGTTGAATGAAAAATTCGGGGTGCAAATTAAATTTCATGATAGCACAACTATATTAAAAACGTTGATTAATGATTTTGACACTGCAACAAAAATAAAACCTGTTTACAATTTTGTCATATCGGAACTTGCACCTGAAAAAGTACAAAACGGAACAAATACGATTATATCAAACATTACAACAACGAGTGATTTACCCAAATTACGTAAAGAACTTCATCTTGTTGACCAAATTTTGGAATCATTAAAAGTTTTTGAAGGTTTTAGTTTTATTCATCCAAGAACAATCTCCCGACTTCCAATTTTTAACAAAAAAGAATCTCATTATAACGCTTATTCACATTATTGTCTAAAAACAAGTAACAAAGCCATTCATGAGCTTTTACAAAAAATAAAAGTTGAGGATACAGTTGTTAGAATAAGTGATGATTCTTTAAAACCGTTTGAGAAAAAACTAAAACAAATTTTTCTTATTCTCAACAACTGTTTAATCCAATGTATTTGTTACAGAGAAAAATATACTGAAATAAAACATCATGAAATTGTTGTAAAGCAGTATGAGAATAATTGTAATTGTCTTTCTTGTCAATTTCATGAGTTTCGAATTAAAACACTTTTTACAACATTAAAAGGCAAAGCTATTACACATTCTGAAAATTTGGAAAATGCGTTAGCCGAAGGCTATTATTTATGTAAACTTGGCGAGCATATAAAAGGCTGGCAAGTATTAAATAGTGTTGCGGAAAAGAGTAAAAATTCAAATAATTTTGTAATCTATTTTTTATCTCTTTACAACATAAAACAAATTCGTGGTTTTATTGATTCTCCTTGGTGGAAAAGCGAAAACAAACAAATACTTCCAAAAATAGACGAAATCGATTTATGTAATACGATAAATACTTTTTCAATACCTATTCAGTTGAGAGACGAGTTGATTAAAATAAAAGAAAATTACTATTTACATTACAGTCGTGAAATTATAGACGAACAATTTGAAAGAATTTTAGATACAAAAAAACTTTATGAAAATGGAGGTTATTCTAGTGGGACAAGTGCAGTTAATTTATTATTAGAAGAACTTTATATTTTATATACTTTTTATTCGGTTAATCATATTGTTGCAGATGACTTTTATACGTTTAAACAAGTAATAACAAAAGGAATTGAAGGGGTATTAATTAGTTTCACAACGGATAAAAGTTACGAATATAAATTCAAAGAATTTAATAATTTACTATTATTATTTATGCTTTTCTTTCTTAACGAGAAGAAATTGGAGGGTTTTTTGAAAAAATATAAAATTGAAAGTATTCCAATCGCTAAAAAGGAGAAAGAAAAATTTATTAGTGTGATAATCAATTTTTTTTCATTTCAATACACGATAGGGCATTTGGATAATATTGATTTTAATGATGACATTGCAAAGCAAAATTTTTTTTCTTTATATCGTCAGTCGCTTCGTTTTATTTTTAATAAAATCATAATACTCCTTTCAAAGGTTGAGTTAACTGATGAAGAATTAAAGCCAATTACACAACCATTTATAGATTATCTAAAAGTATCCGAAAACTTTAATCATAATAATTGGGTTTTTGCATTGAGATTTTTTAGAGCAAAAATTCAAATATTTTCGGGAGAACAAATTGAAAAAATTATTAAACTTGCTGTTGATGAAAAACAGTATTGTTCGAGGAATGAAGTTCTTGAAACTATTTGTGAATTAGCATTTGAAAAAACAAATTTTGTTTTGATAAATAAAGATAAAGCACTTTTTGACAAACTGATTAACAGTGTTACAATGTCTGATAATAGATGTAATAGGGGTTTTGATATATTTCAGGTTTTGGCTCCATGGAAAATTGTAGACAAAACAGGGAAACAAATAATAAAACAAAAAGTTGTTGAATATCTTCAAAATAAATTTGATTCAAATATCTATATGCATGCAGGTCTCAAAGGTGTTTTCAATAAGGATGAATATCCCGATTTACTTGAAAACTTCATAAAAAATGCCGTTAAAAGTTGTTCGTTTTTTGACGTTAAAGAAGAGAAAGGAAGATGGAAAATTCAAAGTTTCGATGGTTATAATCATATTAATTGTCTCGCTTTTATGAATGTTGATTTTAAACAAGAAAATATTCAAGCAATTGCAAAGAAATCTGACTACTATAATTGGTTAATAAATTACGATACTTTTGATTATTCAAATTTTAATACAAAATGGCTTACGCAACTTGATTTTCCATATTACAACCGAGAAAAATTAAAACAAATAGATTCTTTAAGAGTAAAAGTGGAAGAAGAATTAAAGAAAAATCATGATGCAAAACTTGCTAAGTTTTACATAAAATATTTAATTGAGTAGTTATATCTAAATAATAAAATATAGAATACAAATGTAGTTGATATAATGACCACTTAAAATAGGGTATGTAGTTTTGTTGTTTTTTATTTTTCGACTTAGTTGTTGAGAAAATATTTTTATCACATTTTTTATTTACTAATTAAAAGATGTTTTTTTGTGAAAAACAAAAAGAATATGATTCTTTAGATTTTAAAAACTATAATAATTCTCTACAATCCCAGCACACTAAAAGATAGATGAAAACTCAAATTATCCATTGTTTCGGATAGGCGATAAGGTCCCAAGCGATAAAAAACACCAAACCCTATTTTTGTTATACCTTTTGAATACAAATCGTGTATGTTTACACCTGCTTCGTAGTATCCGCGGTGCATGGTTTTACAAACAATGTTTTCCCCTTGATGATATTCAGGATGTCGGAGGTCGCCCCAGCCCATATTAAATAAAGCTTGAAAATAGGGAGCTGAAAAATTTGTTTTATAAAGAAGTGGAAAATTTTGCGATAAAAACAAAGAAACATAGGTGTCGGAAACAAACTCATCGACCCGCATGGTAGAAAAAGAGGAATTATTGTCGTAAATATCAAATGCCAACCATGCTCCATGGAAACTATACAAGGCAGAGTAGGGCAAATCTTTATCTATATAGCCCGCACGAATTAGGTATTTAAAATTGCCTATGTGTTTTATTTTTATAGTATGTAACATTTTTATATCCAAACGATTGTAAGCAAAATTGCTTTCAAACAAGCCTTTTATTCCTCGCGAGTAACGCACAATGAGTTCGGGACGAAGTGTTTTTCTGCGAAGATTGAAATTACCAAATGTATATACGTCTACATGGGAATTGATTGTCAAAAAACAAGAAACCTCAGCCAAATTATAGGAAAAAGGTTTAAGTGCATCGTTTAGTCCTAAAGGTGTAAATTGATAAGTATAAGCCGTTTGATACTTGTTATAAGAGAGGGATATTTTTCCTTCTAACCAATTGTTTATCAATCCTGAAATACTTATATCGGCTTGTTGGTTATAGTCGTAATGTTGCAGTAGTTTTTTGGATACCAACAAAGCATTATTTGCCTTTGAAATGGAAAATTTATACGAATCGTGGGTGCGTGATTCAACACTGCTTCCGGCTTTAAACAAATCGTGGGCAGCGTGGAGGTTAATATGTATTTTACGTCTTTTATGGAGTACAACACGGCTATTCAATCCCCATTTACATTTTTTATCCTTAAAGCCGTAACCAAAAAAACCACCCATACGGAAATATTCTGTCAAACGGTCGTTGGTTTCCAATCCAACTCCCAAACGTACAACTTCTTGTCCCGAAACTTTCAGCATGGGCTCAAGTTTTAGATTGATCCATTTTAACGCAATTTCGCCTGCCAATAAAGTTTTTACAATAAAAAGTCCTTTATCAATATCCGCATCTTTTTCTATGGTATCCCAAAATTCATAGGTATGTATGTCTTTTTTTGAAATGGGTTCATCTCTGTAAATAGCTAAAATAGAATCACTTTTCTTTTCGTAGGTTGTTGCTGATTCCGTGTATATTTCATCGCTAACAAACTGTATATTTCGTTGTGGAATCCCAACCTGAATTGCTTTATTTTGTACAGACGTGTAACTGGTAATGGGAATAAAGTTATTGCCGAACTGAAAGTTTAATTTAGAAAAAGTATAAACGGGAAACCAATATTTTTCATCAATTTTTTCGTAGCGTTGTTCTATGACAAAAGTAAATATGGGTGTTTCAAAACAAGGAGAAGCAATCATGTTTTGTATAGCCCAATCTTTAGAATTTACTATCATATAGCCTGTTATGGCATTGTCTTCTTTTCCTTTTCGGGGATTAAATGAAATGGTAAATAAGGTGTCTTTTCCAACGTAGCTTGTGTCTTCTATCCAAAAAAAATAGTCGGTAAATCTATTGTCATAAATAGGATTTTTAAAACTGCCAACCA
>JAAYRN010000097.1 GCA_012518765.1 Bacteroidales bacterium | reverse complement strand
TACGCGAACGCACCGAAGATATTCCTTTGTTAGTAGACCATTTTATAAATCAAATCTGTGATTCACAAGGGCATCCTTCCCGTTCATTTACCGATGATGCTATTGTAGAATTACAAAAACTACCTTGGAAAGGAAATATCCGTGAATTATACAACATGGTCGAACGATTGATTATTTTATGCGACAATCCCATATCTGGTAAAGATGTAATCAAACATACTACACATTCATGACAAACACACACCCCAGCAAGGTTTTGAAATACTGTCCCTTTTGTGGAAGCCATCGCTTTATTTGGGATGGATTCAAAGCCCACAATTGCCAAGATTGCAAGCAACGCCTATACACCAACGAGGCAGGAGCTGTGGTGGCAATCATAAAAAACGACAAACAAGAAATTTTATGCACTGTCCGTAAATTTGAACCAGCCAAAGGAACCTTAGACCTACCCGGAGGTTTTATCGACTTGGGCGAAACAGCCGAAGATGCTGTAAAACGGGAAGTAAAAGAAGAAGTAAATCTTGATATAAGTGATTTAAAATTTCATTGTACACTACCCAATACCTACGTATATAAAGACCTTACCTACTTCACTATTGACATTGTGTTTCGTTGTAAAGCAAACAATTTGAATGCACTACAAGCAGGAGACGATGTAGAAAGTTATGTGTTTAGAAATCCTAACGATATACAACCCGACGAAATAGGATTAGACTCTATACGAAAACTTATTATTTCTTTGAAAGATAAAACGTAAATCCTCAAAACAATAGAGCGTGTAAAGACAAGAAATAATTTTACTCTATCAGTTTTCCTGTATGAGTAAAATCCAACTCGTTAGTTATTTTTAGTTTTTTATCGTAAAGTCTTACTGTATAGTATGGCTTTTGATCGGGTTTATTTATCATAACGCAAGACTCTAATTTCTTAGAAGGTAATTTTCTTGCAATATAATTTCGTATCGATGAAGGTATTTTGTTTTCTTTTTGAATGGTGGATCTTGTTTCTATCCATTCACCTTGCTCATTGTAAACAAATTCTTTATCAAATTCTTTATCTTGATATAAGGCTACCCATGTGTCGTCTTCACCTTCCTGCCATATTACTTCGTTTTCTAATTTTGGATTTTGTTTTTTAAAGGCTTGTAGGACTTCATTCGTAATCACCCGTTTTTCCTTTTTAACTTCTTCGGGTTCTTCTTGTTTAAAGTCGTCTATTACGTGTAATAAATCTCCATTATGAGTAAAAAAACCTGTAGCATAGGGTTGGTTTACACCGGGTCGTTCTATTAAAACCTTATAAACACTTCCTTTACTGTATATTTCAGGATATTCGCCATATTCAGCTTTTTTAACAAAATACTCGGGATATTCTCGCAAAATCCAATTCCCAACCCCAGGTGGCAACTCCGACTCTGTTATACTCTTAGATTCATATTTCATTTTCATATCTTTGGCAAACTCTTTTTCTAACTTGGCTTCGCTTTTATCTACGGTTTTGTTTGCTAAATCTTCTGTTTCTTCTTTTCTTTCTGGTTCTACAATTTTAACAATTCTCCCTCTTTTATCCAAATGTACATTTACAGATTCGCCCGTTCTTTTGTTAGCATCTTCAATAATTTCGATAATAAATTGATCTTGTTTATCGGCTCTTACCTCTCTCCATGCAGATTTTACGGTATAACCTTCGGGATAAAACTCATTAATAGTTCTCAAATACGTAGATGTAACTCTTTTGGGATCCATCTCCGATATTGTATTTATCCAAAAACCACTTTTACCAATAAAACCCTTTGTTTTTTCTCCTCTAAGCACACAGTTTACCTCATAAATAGTATCTTCTGGGTTAAAATACCATTTAGTTTCTGTAGCATTGATAAATCTTCTTTTAGATGTTTTTATAACGGAAGCTGGTACCTTATCCTCTGTTATTAGGTGGGGGTCAACATAAGGAGTTTTTTTAATTCTTCTGGTTTTTCTTTTTTTATCAGTTTTTTTGCCATCATCCTCCTTATCGTCCGCATCCATGCTTTTGTTTATAATTTTCTCGGCAGTCTCTTCGGTTATTTCTTTTGTAGTTTCACTAACAAAACGCCCTGTTACATTGAACTTTATACTTGCTATCAATTTTTCTGACGGCACAAGCACATCTACAAAATAATGGTCTCTTTCATTATTTTGTTTTACAAAATATATTTCATTTAAATCGGTATAATTAGGATAATTCTTTTTTACATGATTAAAAACATTGGTAGGAAGGTCTTCTTTATCTACCGAATACATTGTTTTTATCCATTTACCAGAAGTGGTAAAATAGGATTTTACATCGTTTCTGTTTTCCTTAAATAATGCCACAAAATTCTCATCTTCCTTTTCCCATGTTATAGATTTAGCTTTGGGATTTTTTATTTTAAACTGATTTGCAACCTCTTTCGGAAGTTCTTTCTTCTTAATTACTTGCGCATAAAATAACTGAGGAATGCATATAAAACACAAGAGAATTATAATATTATTTTTCATTTTTATTTTATTTTTATGATGATTTTATTTTACAAAAATACAATATTATTTTGTTTTTACAATTCAAGAAAATATATTTTAATCTATTTCTTTAGATTTTTCCTTTTCTGCTTCGTAGGCACTGACTATGGAATTGACCAATTTATGACGAACAATGTCGGATTTATCCATAAAAATAACATCAATTCCTGAAATTCCCTTCAGTAAATTAATGGCATGCAACAATCCCGACCTCTGATATCGAGGCAAGTCAATTTGAGTTAAATCTCCTGTTATAAAAAATTTAGCATTATTACCCATGCGAGTCAAAAACATTTTGAGTTGGATAGAAGTTGCATTTTGAGCCTCATCCAAGATGACATAAGCATTGTCT
>JAAYRN010000096.1 GCA_012518765.1 Bacteroidales bacterium | reverse complement strand
TGTACAACACGGGAGGTAACAAAGGAATAGGGGTTTGTTTGACAGTTTTGGCAACTATCTGATAAGGCCCTGTCCCAAAAACTTTTCCCTCAACTGTAGGATCCATTAACTCCACTATGGGAGGATTTATCTCATTGGAAGATGCAATAAGCTCGAAGTTATCAATCAACCAACCGTAAGCAAATTGACTCCCTATTGTACTTCCTTTAGCTATTTTAAAACGAAATTGAACCCTTGCATAAGAAACCTCTTGGCTCACATCAAAATTTTCAGTTTTCCACCAAGAATTATTAGGTTCAGCATCAAAATCACTATACATCCAAGCATCGTAACTCATGTCATTGAAAAATTGCCTTTTACGATAAGTAACGCTTGAGCCTCTATAGGTATTAGCTGGTAGTTTTTTCCACCTACTACTCAAATGATCCTCTCGAAACTCTACGGTAACTAAATCATTTTCTGAAACTTTACATATATGCGTAAATCGTAAATACGCATAGGCATAAGAGGTTAAATCATAAAGAGGGGATTCTAAAATAACAGTATCTCCCTCCGTATTGGGGATAAAACCCCAACAAGAGTTTTTCCCACTTACACTTAAGGTAGAGTCTACTATCCAAGCATTAGCAGGAATAGATGTAAAACTATGTGTTTTCCCATCAAAATTTTCGGAAAACGTAACGCGCGATTGAGAGTAGCCTCCTAAAAACAGAAAGAAAACTCCCATAAATAATAATAACTTTTTCATAATATAAATATTTATTTTTTTAATCGGTTGATTTTTAATGTATTTAGTCTTAATTTTTAAAGTCAAATCTTCAAAGGCAAATATATACTTATTTTTAAAAATTACAATCAAGTTGGCTAAATCTAAAAATTTATTTTATTTCAAATTAAAAAAACAAAAACCCTAATTTATAAAAAACATATACCTTTGCAAGATAAAATTTTACTTTGTAATTATGACTACAAAATCACATATATCGGCTATTCTGAAAACACTTCCCGATAAAAGTGGTGTATATCAATATATAGATAAGCAAAAAAGTATTATTTATGTGGGGAAAGCAAAAAATTTAAAAAAAAGAGTTTCTTCCTATTTTAATAAAAAACAAACTAACAACAAGTTGTGTGTTTTGGTAAACAAAATAGTCGACATAAAATACATCGTTGTCGACAATGAATACGAGGCTTTATTATTGGAAAACAATCTAATCAAAGAATACCAACCCAAATACAACGTCCTATTAAAAGACGATAAAACCTATCCGTGGATAGTTATCCCCAAAGAAGATTTCCCCCGTATACTTACTACCCGCAAAAAAAACTTTCCCAATGCCTTGTATTTTGGTCCTTATTCTTCGGTTAAAACCATGAATTTAATTATCGAAATCATCCGAGAATTATACCCCATACGCACATGTAATTTACTACTTAGCCCTGAAAATATAGCCAAAGGTAAATATAAAGTTTGTTTAGATTATCATATCAAAAAATGCGAGGGTCCCTGCGTTGGTTATCAAAGCAAAGAGGAATATCAAAAAAACATAGAGCAAGCCATACACATCATTGAAGGAAACATAAAAGATGTATTAAAAGAACTTGAATCCGAAATGTTTGCCTATTCAAAAGCTATGGAATTTGAAAAAGCGAATGAAATAAAAATCAAACTTGATTTACTAAAAAATTATCAATCTCGCTCTACGGTGGTCAATCCCAATATTCACAATGTAGACGTTTTTGGTATCGCCGAAGACAACAATACAGCCTATATCAGTTATTTTAAAGTAATGAATGGTGCCATTATTCAAAGTCAATACTTAGAAATAAAAAAACGTTTACAAGAAAACAGCAAAGAATTATTGGAATGGGGAGTCATCGAACTGCGTAAAATAAGTCAAAGCAAAACTCAAGAAATTATTCTCCCTTTTCACTTAGAATTTAACATTGAAAACGTAAAAATAAGTTGTCCCAAAAGAGGAGATAAGTTCCAGCTATTGCAATTAGCTCAGCGTAATGCTTTAGCTTATAAGCAAAACATACAACTAAAGAAAACTATACTTGAGGGCAATCGCAGTCGTATTCATGTATTGGAAAATATGCAAAAAGATTTGATGTTACCTGTTTTGCCTACACATATTGAATGTTTCGACAACTCAAATCTACAAGGAGCATACGCCGTTTCGGCAATGGTATGTTTTCGTAACGCCAAACCTTCACCCAAAGAGTATCGTCATTTTACCATTAAAACCCTAACACAAGCCAACGATTATGCCTCTCTACAAGAAGTACTTCACAGACGCTACAGCCGATTGATACAAGAAAAAATTCCGCTGCCACACATGATATTGGTAGACGGTGGCAAGGGACAAGTATCGGCAGCTTATGAAACATTGAAACAATTAGGCATTGAAAATCAAATCGGTCTTTTTGGAATTGCCGAACGATTGGAAGAAATATTTCGTCCCAACGACCCTCTACCTTTGTACATCAATAAAAAATCGGAAACACAAAAAGTTTTACAACACCTAAGAGACGAAGCCCATCGTTTTGGATTAAAACATCATCGTCAGCTACGTTCTAAATCTACTTTTAAAACAGACTTAACACAAATTAAAGGAATTGGAGAAAAAACAGCACGAAAATTACTCAAAGCATTTCGTTCCATTGAAAAAATCAAACAAACTCCCTTAGAAGAATTATCAGAAATTATAGGAAAATCAAAGGCTGAAAATGTATACAACTACTATCGTTCTTCTAAGCCACAAAATGAAGAGTCAAGGCTAAAATAGCTGCTGCTGAGCAATAAATAGCAAAATAAATCAACTTTCCTTTTTTTACTATATTTATCATCCATTT
>JAAYRN010000095.1 GCA_012518765.1 Bacteroidales bacterium | reverse complement strand
GAAGTACAGCCTTTGTCTACCGATGAATACAAGCGATTGATAGATGTGGGTTTACACGGGGTGTATATTTACCAAGAAAGTTATCATAAAACACACTATCCTATGTATCATCCTGCTGGAAAGAAAAAAGATTATACGTGGCGTATCAATACCCCCGACCGATTGGGCGAGGCAGGTGTACACAAAATAGGTTTGGGTGCTTTGTTGGGGCTGGAAAATTGGCGGGTAGAGGCAGTTTTTTTGGCTTTACACTTGCGTTATCTTGAAAAAAAATATTGGAGAACCAAATACGCCCTTTCTTTTCCGCGTATACGTCCGCATGCGGGAGGTTTTATGCCTAATTATTTGTTGAGTGATAAGGATTTAGCTCAAATGATATGGGCTTTTCGTATTTTTGATCACGATGTAGAAATGTCGTTAACTACGCGTGAAAGTCCGCATTTCAGAAATCACATGATAGATTTAGGAATAACCTCCATGAGTGCAGGCTCAAAAACAGACCCGGGCGGCTATACACATGATGAAGCTGAACTACAACAATTTGCTACAAACGACAATAGAAATCCTAAGGAAATGATGAAAATTATTCAAGAAAAAGGATACGAAACAGTCTGGAAAGACTGGGATCCCCATTTTGAAGTAAAAAGATTTAATTGAAATGGAAGACGATTTTTTTGACGATAATCTAAACGAAGATTACGATAACAGAGAAAAAAAACAACTTATCGAACGATTCGATAAAATGATAGAAACAAATAAACAAGTTTATTTTGATTCGGATGATTATGCCATAGCGTTTGACCATTATTTTTATACAGGAAAGACAAATAAAGCCAAAACTGTTCTTCAACTTGGGCTGAAATTATTTCCAAATTCTTTGCATTTACAGCTCAAAAAAGTAAGCTATCTTATTTATAGTCAGAAAACAGGAGAGGCGTTAAATTTGTTGTTGGAAACGGATAAAGTCTTGTTTTCCGACCCTGATATACAATTGGAGCAAGCTCATTTATATGTACGCTTGAAAAGATTAGACAATGCAATAAAAAAGTATCAAGAATTGTTAAATTCTAATGATGAATACATGGATTACAAAGAAGATGCTTACATGGGTTTGGCAGAAATATATGAACGCATGGGCAACAAACGCAAAGCGTTGAATTACCTTAAAAAAGCATTGGATTTAAACAACAACAATGAATTACTGCTGTTAAACATATTGAATTTATACTACGATACAGAAAGCGGTTCAGACAATTACGAAATAATTGATTTTTTTGTTGATTATTTAAACAAAAATCCTTTTTCGTCCATGGCTTGGTGTTATTTAGGAATAGAATACACGCAAAATAATTTGCTCGAAAAAGCAATTGAGGCTTTTAATTATTCCCTTGCTTTAGACGAAAAAGCAGAAGAATCACTGGTATATTTAATGAGTATTTATTTCAATACCAATGAATACGATAAAGCTAACGAAATTTTTGAATCCTTGATAAAAGTTACCGATTTCAAAGAAATAGCATGGCAGCAATTAGCCGAAAGTTTATTTGGGATTAAAAACTACGAAAGTGCTCTGATGGCTTATCAAAAATCAATAGATATAAACCCTGATTTTATTCCCTCGTATACAGGTATGGCTATGACTTATGCCGCTATAAAACAATACAATAAAGCTATAGAAAATATAAAAAAAGCAATTGAATTAGATGTTGAAGATGCCGATGCTTGGTTTTTATTAGCTGATTATTTGATGGAGTCTAACAAGCAGGAAGAAGCCGAAACAACCTATCAACACATAGCCGAACGATTTCCGAAAGAGCATTATACGTGGTTGGATTATTCTAATTTTCACCTTAGTAATGATGATGTTAATCAAGCTATTAATGTGCTGGTTTATGGAATAGAATTTCAACAAGATAATATTTCATACATTTATCGATTGGCGAATTACCATTTTATAAAAGAAGATAATTTAATTGCACTTTCGTTTTTGCAAATGGCTTATTTATCCAATTCTTATTTGTTACACGAGTTTTTTGATTACGACGATAGCATGTATAATATTCCAGAAGTAATTGATTTTTTGGAAAAAATAAAAAGTGATGCTTGAAAATATTGTATAAATAATTGATAAATAGTAACTAAAGCCAACTTTAATGTTTTAGAAAATAAATAACATATAATTATAATGAAAAAAAATATTTTTCTTTTTGCCTTTGTATTTTTAATTTCCAACACATACTCACAAGAAAAAACAAATTCAAACGATAGCCTCGTTCAAAACCAAAGCAATGAATCTACAATCATCACTCAAGTAGTGGATTGGTATATGGGAAATTTAAACTATTATACCGTTACTTTTTTAATGACCATAGAGAGTTCGTTTATTCCCTTCCCATCCGAAGTGGTTATTCCACCAGCTGCTTACGCTGCTTGTAATCAGGAATATGATAAATTATATATTACGGAGTATAAGTGGATTAATATATTGTTTGTTATATTGTTTGGAACCATAGGAGCTTTGTTTGGAGCTCTGATAAATTATTATTTAGCCTTGTACTTAGGTAGACCCATTGTGTATAAATTTGCAGATAGTAAATTAGGACATTTGTTGCTGTTAGATAGTCAAAAAGTTAAAAAAGCAGAAGATTATTTTATCAAACATGGCAATGTTTCTACATTTATCGGAAGATTAATACCCGGAATACGCCAATTAATATCAATTCCAGCAGGATTGTCTAAGATGAAAATTAGACCATTTTTATTATATACAGCCTTGGGAGCATTTATTTGGAATTTAATTTTAGCGATTTTAGGATATGTTGCCCATGGAAATCAGGATATTATAAATAAATATAGCAAGGAACTTTCTTATGTTTTGTTGGGATTGTTTGTGTTGTTCCTTGTTTATGTATTGGTACAGGCTTATAGAAAGAAAAAACAAAAAAACATTGATTAAGCAATATGGTTTGATTGGAAAACAATTATCTCATTCTTTTTCAAAACTTTATTTTGATAAAAAGATAAAAGAAGAATGTATACAAGATGTATCCTATCACTTGTTTCCCATGGATTCCTTAGAAGAATTTCATGCTTTTATTCAAAAAAATAAAAACATACAAGGGTTGAATGTTACCATTCCCTATAAAACAGAAATAATCAAATATTTGGATAAAATAGATGCCGTAGCCAAGAAAATTAATGCGGTAAACGTAATTCAAATACTAAGAAAAAAAAACACCTATGTATGTTACGGTTACAATACAGATGCAATAGGTTTTGAAAATGTATTGAAGAAATACGATGCGTCTTTTCTGAAGTCGGCTATTGTGCTAGGTACAGGAGGAGCAGCCAAAGCTGTGGCTTATGTTTTACAACAAAGAAACATTCCCTTTCGCTTTGTTTCGCGACAACCTACAAATAACAACAGCTTAAGCTATTGCTCTTTAAATCAAGATATGATTTTTAAAACTACTTTGATAATCAATTGTACACCTTTGGGAATGTATCCTTCAATAGATACATTCCCTGAAATACCTTATCATGCTATAAACAATCAACACCTATTGATTGATTTGGTATATAATCCAATTGAAACATTATTTTTAAAAAAAGGAAAAACCCAAGGGGCTACCATTGAAAATGGTTATCAAATGCTTTGTTTTCAAGCAGAAGCAGCTTGGAAAATATGGAATGCTGACAATATTACGCTTTAATCAATATCCTTGTCGCTTAAAGTAACGCTCACCGCACCAATTTTTCCGCCCATAGGAGGGTTTAACTTTGAAATTTTAACTTCTACATGTTTTATTTGTGGAAACTGTGCTTGTATCTTTTTTATAATGCGATAAGCTATGTGTTCTAAAAGTAAAGATGTTTTCTTTAATTCAACCTGAATAAGGGTGTAAACCGTCTGATAATTAACGGTTTTATTTAAATCATCTTCTTTTGCTGCAAAACGAACATCACAGTCTAATTTACAATCAACAGTAAAGTATGTACCTATAACGCGTTCTTCTTCATAACAACCGTGATGTGCATAAAAGTGCATGCGTTCAATCTCTATAATAGCCATAACTAACACATTTATATTTGACTGCAAAAATAACACTTTATTCCCATAAAAAACAAAATAAATCACAATTAGTTGTGAATAAAAACCATATTATTATATGATTTATATCTATTTTTTTACTATATTTGCATGATAGGAAAATTTAATTATAAATATTGAATATGAGTAACTTGGAAGATATTGAAAAAGTAAACGAACATTATACCGCTGATAATATTCAGGTCTTAGAGGGTTTAGAAGCAGTACGCAAACGTCCTGCTATGTATATTGGAGATATTAGCGATAGAGGATTACATCATTTGGTGTACGAGGTAGTAGATAACTCTATAGACGAAGCCTTAGCAGGATTTTGTGATAATATAGAAGTTACTATACACAAAGACAATTCAATATCTGTTTTAGATAACGGACGTGGTATTCCTATCGACATACACGAACAAGAAAATCGTTCAGCTTTAGAGGTCGTATTATCGGTCTTACACGCTGGTGGAAAATTTAATAAAAAATCATACCAAGTTTCGGGCGGATTACATGGAGTAGGTGTATCGTGTGTAAATGCTCTTGCTAAAAAACTACGCGTAGAGGTTTTTCGTGAAGGAAAACATTATTT
>JAAYRN010000094.1 GCA_012518765.1 Bacteroidales bacterium | reverse complement strand
TAAGACACATAACTACATTGGTGTGATAGATGGGATGTAGTTTGTCGTTTATCTTTTGTGTTGCGTTATATATTACGGCTTGATAACCATTATCTTTGCAAAACTTTTGAAATAAATCTTTGTGGGTTCTGGGAGATAAACACGCATAGGCTATTTTGTTTTCTCTGTCGGGGACATAACTTCCGGTACCTTCCAAAATTATGTTTTCTTTTTCGTATTGGGTGTAGTCGGTGTAATGAAATTTTCTGTTTAACTCTGTTTCTATTTCATGCAAAATCTCCATTCTTCGTTCCAATCTTCTGTTTTCGGCAAACATTGGATATAGTATTACATGATTATTGGGATGAAATGAAACCCAATTGTTTGGAAATATTGAATCGGGCGTATGAGGCGAAAGTGTGTCTTTGATAGTAATTACTTTGATACCGGCATTTCGTAATAAATGAACCATGTTTTTAAATTCATGGAGTGCCGACTGCTGTGTTTCTTTAGTCTCTGAAGTACTAACTTGTTGAAAAAGATTGTTTACTGCTGTTTCGGGATTATAGTCAAAAGCTACAGGTTCAATCATAAATACTGTGTCGGTGTAGCCTTTAAGAGTTGCATTTTTTTTCTTGTTGTCCATATTTTTGAGTTTTAATATATGTTGTTTCTACTTTAAAATAGTATTGAGTTTTTACAAAAGACAAAGATATAAAAAAACACTATAAACATCCATTTAATAAACAATAAATAACATAAATATGGCTGCATATTATTCATTTTTAATGTAAAAACAGAAAAGAATTAAATTCACTATTATTTTTTATATTTATCTATGCTTATTTTTATATTTTTGCAGCTTCTTAATCAAAAAATAATTTTATTAGAAATGAAAAAATATTTTTTTAG
This sequence comes from Bacteroidales bacterium, assembly GCA_012518765.1. GTDB lineage: Bacteria > Bacteroidota > Bacteroidia > Bacteroidales > WCHB1-69 > UBA5266. The sequence goes on along the minus strand of JAAYRN010000094.1, from coordinate 5,979 downwards.
TATCGTTTTTATAATCAACTTTTTATACACACAAGCAGCGCTTCAAACGCACACAGAACCTAAAGAAACTGATACTACACAGTCGGAAAATGAAAAGAAAACGGTAAATAAGACTTTTTTACCACAAGTTTATGGAATTATAAAAGCAGATTTTGAATGGAATACCGAAGAAGGGGAGAGCCGATTTGTGGTTCGTAATGCTCGTTTGGGACTAAAAGGAGATTTAAGTCCTGTGGTCAATTATTTGATGGGGATGGATTTATCAGACGAGGGAAGTTTTAAGGTTTTAAGTGCTTTTGCTGATTTAAAGCCTATTCAGAAAGAAAAACACAAAATGTTTCTTCGATTGGGCTACCAAAAACCTCTTTTTTCGACAGAATATTTACGCACTCCCATGCAAATATTTTTTGCCAGACGATCTATGCTTGTAGATGAAATGACGGGTGGAATAGTTGATGTTGGTTTGGTTGCCAATTATGCTTACGCAAACAACATACTCCCTTTTGATGTGGCAGTAGGGGTATTCAATGGAATGGGTTACAAAAACACTCCTTTTAAAACGCCGAATTACAGCGCCCGAGTTCGCCTACATCCCTACGAAGGTTTACGTTTGGTAGCTCAATATTATGGGGGGCATAATATAAATGCAAATCCTTTGAATACTTGGAGTGTAGAATGTGCTTATGAAAATGAAAATCTTCTCATAGAAGCCGAATATTTTCATCGTCAGATTGAATTTATAGACAGTGCTTTTGTTAAAAAAAATGAGGGAATATTAGTTGAAACTTACTATAAATTTCCTTTGAAAAATGTAGGATTTTTACATTACATAGCACCTACAGCAAGATGGGAAATGCTTGGAAGTCAAATTTTTCAAGAACCTATACAATTAGCTGGATTAACTATGGGGGTGAATTTGGGTGTAGATAAATCGTTTTTTAAAGCAGAGATACGCTTAAATTATGAGAAATATTTCAAACAGGTAATTTCAAGTCGTCAAGATATGTTTATCTTAGAAATGGTAATAGCCATTTGATGTTATTCAATAGAAGATTCTGTAAATAAATCTATTACCTGTTTAGCATAGGTTTTTGATATGGGAATATCGGGAATAGATTTAGAATCGAGTTCAATATAAAGTCCATCTTTGTCACGTCTCATTACTTTTACTTTTGTTCGATTTACAATGTAAGAGCGATGACATCTTACTAAATTCGCATTTGTATAAGTTTCTTCTATGTTTTTCAAAGAGTTACGCAAAATAAAACTACCTACTTTTTCCTTATTAATATAGCATACGTTTACATAATTATCTGCTGCTGCTATATAAAAAAGATTATCAATACTGACAGATAGTTTTAATACTCCTTTTTCATCGGTAAAATTGATTAAATCGGTATTGGGAGCAGAAGTTTTATCTCCATTTTGTAGACGCAGTGATTTTTCGCTTTCCAAAGCTCTTTTTTTGTCTTTTAGTTCAAAGTATAACCAAGATATGATATAAGGTAGTAGCAATATGGAACTTGAATAAGCAAAAGTATAGGGAAAAATAGCAAAAAAATCAACTTGTCGGGGGTGTATTAACCACGCAAATAGCGTACAAAATAATGAGATAAAAATAATCTCGCCAAATAACCATATTAAATAATTCCAATAAAAAACTTTTATTTTATTGCGTAACAAAAACATAACTATACGACTTACTGTAAGCACTCCTAATCCTATGGTTACCATAAGTATAGAGTAGATTACAAACTTGTCTTTACTCATTCCTTTAATCCAAGTATTTGAATTAAAAGGCTTGAAAATAACAATAAATAGTAATACAAAAAAGGTTACAAAAAGTAATAGCTGTATGATATTTTTTTTGTCAAAAAAGTACGAAGGTAAAATCTTTCTCATGCTTACATCCTTTTAAATTTCCGCAAAATTACATTTTTTTTTGCTATATAATTGAAAATAAAGAAAAACAGATTTAATACATTGTATACTATTATTTTATATGATGTTTTTCGGTTATACACCTTTTCTTAACGAGTATTAATTTTAATTTTCTTGAGCGAAATAAGAGATTTGTTTTGCGTTTTTCTACCCCTAATACGCAAAAATCACCCCACATTTCAACTTTTACCGTATCAAACAGTCTCGTAGCCACATTTTAATGAAATGTACATTCTAATAAAATATTTTTGTATCCAAAATTAAAGCAAAACTATTTAATACCTACCACTTAAATTAATATTGATCATTTTAAAATTATAAAATTAACAGAAACAAAAATGAACGTTAGGAGATTATTTGATATTCTTGATTATTACTTAGAAACCAAACCAAATCAAGATGTTGCTTTGGCAGGAAAAATCGACAATGAATGGAAAAAATACAGTATCCATGATTATGTGCGAATAGTTAATAATATTAGTTTTGCACTGATAAAATTAGACATACAACCCGGAGATAAAGTAGCTATAATCAGCTCGAATCGTCCAGAGTGGAATATGTTAGATATGGCTATTATGCAGGTTGGTGCCATTACGGTACCTGTTTATCCTACCATAAGCGAAGATGATTATTTACATATTTTGAACCATTGTGAAGCCAAATTAGCCATTGTTGAAGGACACGATGTGATGACAAAAATAAATAACATTTTACCCAAAACGCCTCAATTAAGTATGGTATATACTTTTATTAATAGAGAACGATTCCCATATTTAGAACAAATGATAGAATTAGGAGAACAAAATCCAAACCCTGAAGAGTTGACTTTCCGAAAAGGAAATGTGAAGTCTGATGATTGTTCTACCATAATGTATACCTCGGGGACAACAGGAACTCCTAAGGGGGTTATGTTGTCTCACAATAACATTATCCAACAGATTTTAAATCTACGTGATACGCCGGCAAAATGGTCTAACATAGCTTTGAGTTTTCTACCACTTTGCCATGCGTATGAACGTATGATGGTGTTTTTGTATCAGTATTTAGGAATGTCGGTATATTATGCTCAAAGTATTGGAACAATAGCCGAAAATATCAAGGAAATAAAACCCACCATGATGACTACTGTGCCACGTATGTTGGAAAAAATATACGATAAAATTTACATTTCTGGTGAAAACCAAAAAGGAGTCAAAAAAGCTATTTTTTACTGGGCAATGAGTTTAGCTACGCGATACAAATTGCAAGATTTTGAACGTACGTTTATTTTTAACTTAAAGCATAAAGTAGCAGACAAACTCGTATACAGTAAAATACGTCAAAATATAGGCGGTAATTTCGATATTGTAGTTTCGGGAGCTGCAAGTATACAGCCTCGATTGGCATCTTTTTTCTCTGCAATTGGAATGCCTGTGTTTGAAGGTTATGGCTTAACAGAAACCTCTCCTGTGATTGCCGTAAGTAGTAGAGAAAAATATGGACGTGAAGCAGGAACAGTTGGATTTCCACTCAAAGGAGTAGAAGTAGAAATAGCTGATAATGGAGAAGTTATTTGTCGCGGACACAATGTAATGTTAGGATATTATAAGGATGAAGCCTTAACCAATGAGGTTATTGATAAGGACGGTTGGTTACATACGGGAGACTTGGGACGATTTACAGACAAAGGACAATTGGTATTGACCGGTCGATTGAAATCACTTTTTAAAACCTCGTTTGGGAAATATATTAATCCTGAAGTAATAGAAGAAAAATTCACCGAATCTCCATTTATAGAACACATAGTGGTAGTGGGTGAAAATCAAAAATTTGCAGCAGCCTTAATATCGCCTGATTTTATATTTTTAAAAGGATGGTGCGAACGACATGATGTTGAGTATACTACTCCTGAAGAAGTGCTTAAAAATCCCATAGTGAGACAAAGATATGTAAAAGAAATAGAAAAATACAATACCTTTTTTGGTGAGACAGAAAAAGTTAAAAAATTTGAGCTAATCTCCGATGAATGGTCTCAACTGACAGATATTTTAACCCCTACCTTGAAGGTAAAACGTAGATTAGTAAATGAAAAATATAAAGAAGTTATAGAACAACTTTTTGCTTAAGCAATTACGATATTTAAACTATTAAATTTGTTAAAAGAGAAACTGAAAAGTTTCTCTTTTTTTTGTAAATTATTTTCTAAAAACACTTTACTTTCATTGCTATTTGTTGTACTTTTGCAAAAAAATATTTGATATATAAAAAATCAAAGAGTAACATATAATAAAGTTATTAGATATGAATAAAATAAAGGTTGGAATTAATGGTTTTGGTAGAATAGGTCGTTTGGTTTTCAGAGCGGCAATGGAAAATGAAAATATAGAAGTAGTTGCAATAAATGACCTTTTGCCCCCTGATTACATGGCATATATGCTAAAATATGATTCCGTACACGGTAAATTTAAAGGAACTATAGAAGTTGGAGAAAACCAAATCATAGTAAATGGTAAGCCCATTCGTGTTACAGCTGAAAGAGACCCAGCTAATTTGAAATGGGACGAAGTAGGAACGGAATATGTTGTAGAATCAACAGGCTTGTTTTTAACTATGGAAAAGGCTCAAGCACATATTCAAGCAGGAGCTAAAAGAGTATTAATGTCAGCCCCTTCCAAAGACGATACACCTATGTTTGTGATGGGTGTAAATCATCAAGACTATAAAGGAGAAGCTGTTTTTTCAAATGCCTCATGCACAACTAATTGTTTAGCTCCATTGGTGAAAGTTATCCATGAAAATTTTGGATTAATAGAAGGACTTATGACCACCGTACACGCCGTTACTGCTACACAAAAAACAGTTGACGGTCCCTCACTTAAAGATTGGAGAGGCGGACGCTCATCCTTAAACAACATCATACCTTCATCAACAGGTGCAGCCAGAGCGGTAACCAGAGTAATACCCGAACTAAAAGGTAGATTAACAGGAATGTCGTTTCGTATACCTACTGTAAATGTTTCTGTGGTAGATTTAACTTGTCGTTTAGAGAAAGCTACTACTTATGATGAAATAAAAGCTAAAATCAAGGAAGCATCGCTAAATGACTTAAAAGGAATACTTTACTACACAGAAGACAATGTAGTATCATCCGATTTTATTGGTGACTCCCATACATCCATATTTGATGCCGAGGCAGGAATTATGCTAAATGAACATTTTGTAAAATTAGTCTCTTGGTACGATAACGAGTGGGGATATTCTTGTAAAATCGTAGATATGATTGAACACACAAGTAAAATAAAATAAAAAAACAAAACAATTTTTAAAAGCTATGTTTGGAACATAGCTTTTTTTTATCATTAAAATAATGAAAATGCGACTGAAGCAATATCTAATCTTGATGTTTTTGTTTTCATTTGCTTACGGGTTTTCTCAACCTCAAAACATGTATGTTGTAACTTTTACCGACAAAAATAACTCATCGCATGCTGTGAGTAAACCCGAAACTTTTTTATCGCCCAAAGCCATAGAAAAGAGAATAAGGCTAAATATTCCCATTACCGAAGAAGATTTGCCCATTAACGAGAATTATATTGATTTTTTAAAAGCTTTTTCGGCTATAAAGATTATAACCCAATCTAAATGGATGAATTATGTGGTAGTTACGTGTAACAATCAATTACTATTAGAAACATTAAAATACATTGCATTTATAGATAAAATAACCCAACTACATGAAATTGATTACAATAATTTAGATATTCAATTTACGGATAGAAATTATTCCTTTTTTAATCAATTGGAAACCTTTCACGATACCACAGGTTTGACTTATTACGGAAAAGCGGCTAAGCAAATAGCTGTACACAACGGGCATTATTTACATCAATTGGGTTATAAGGGAGATAATATGCTTATAGTCATGTTGGATAACGGCTACAATAGTTTAGATACACTTGAGTTTTTTAGTGATTTTTTTCAATCAAATCGTTTCTTAGGAACTCACGATGCCGCTAACGAAGAAAATTATAATATTTATCGTGATGGAACTCACGGAAC
>JAAYRN010000093.1 GCA_012518765.1 Bacteroidales bacterium | reverse complement strand
GTCCTATTTCTCTTCTTCCTGTTCCGCGAATGGGTTTTACTTCGCCAGTAGAAAATGGAGGAAAATTGTAATGCAATAAAAAGTCGGACGTACCTTCAATAATTGCCCCGTCAATTATCTGTTCATCTAATTTAGTTCCAAGTGTACAGGTTGATAATGACTGTGTTTCACCTCTTGTAAATATAGCTGAACCGTGAGCCGAAGGCAAATAATCTATTTCACTCCAAATGGGTCTAATTTCGTCTAATTTTCTACCATCTAAGCGATAACGTTCGGTTAAAACTACATTTCTAACAGCTTCCCATTGTACTTGGTCGAAATAACGTTTAATGATGGGTGTTTTTTCTTCCAGCTCTTCTTCTGGAATACTTTCCATAAAATCTTCCAATACCTTATCAAAGGCATCTTGTCTTTCTTGTTTTGAACTTGGAGTTTTAGCTATATCGTAAATTTTTTGATAAGCTTCTTCTTGTAAACGATTTTTTAATTCTTCATCGTTGCTTTCATGGCAGTATTCTCTTTTTGTTTTTGCTTTTTCAACTTCAGCTGCAAGTTCTATTTGTGCTTGACATTGAATTTTTATAGCTTGGTGGGCTACTTTTAAAGCCTCAAGTAAGTCCGACTCTTGTATTTCTTTCATTTCACCTTCTACCATCATAATGTTTTCCATGGTGGCGGCTACGATTAAATCCATGTCTGCATTTTCAAGCTCAGTTACAGTTGGATTTATTTTGAAGGTATTATCTATGCGTGCTACACGCACTTCAGATATAGGTCCGTGAAAAGGAATGTCAGAAACTGCTAAGGCTGCCGAAGCTGCTAAACCTGCCATAGCATCGGGTAGCTCATTTTTATCTCCCGATATTAAGGTAACTAATACTTGTGTTTCAGCATGATAGTCCTCAGGGAATAATGGTCGTAAAGCTCTATCTATCAGACGAGATATTAATATTTCGTGTGTAGAAGGACGGGCTTCTCTTTTGAAAAAACCTCCTGGAAAACGACCTACGGCTGCATATTTTTCTTGGTATTCTACCTGCAGAGGCATAAAGTCAACATGCTCATCTGCTTCTTTTTTAGAACATACGGTAGCTAATAGCATTGTATTTCCTTTTTTTACGACAACCGATCCATCGGCTTGTTTGGCTAATTTCCCTGTTTCTATAGAGATTTGTCGTCCATCTCCTATATCAAATGTTTTAGTTATTATCATATTATATACTTAATCAATGATTTATAATAGAAAAAAAAGGCATTCTTTCATGAAGTGCCTTTTTTTTGTTGTTCCGTTTTTTTTATTTTCGGAGATTTAATTTTTTAATTAACTCTCTGTATCTTTCGATATCAGTTTTTTTAAGATAATCAAGAAGTCTTCTTCTTTTTCCTACTAAACGAACCAATGCACGCTCGGTTACAGTGTCTTTTTTGTTAACTTTTACATGTTCGGTTAAGTGGCGAATTCGATAAGTAAATAAAGCTACTTGTCCCTCAATTGAGCCTGTGTCAAACTCTGATTGTCCGTATTCTTTAAAAATGTTTTTCTTTATTTCAGGTGTCAAATACATAATTGAATATCCTTTATATTTATAAATGTCTCTTCTTAGATTTTTAAGGTTGCAAAGATACAATATTTTCCTACATAATTCATTTTTTTTTGATAAAAAAATAAATATTAAATGATTGATTTTGTGTTTTTTCTGTTTTTATAAATAAAAGTACTCTGTTTTTTTTAAAATAAATAGCATATCAATTGCTTTTTACTACTTCTTTGTTTGGTTTTGTTTTTTAGAAAAATACATGAAAAAGCTACTGTATTTTTTAGTAATTTTGCTCCTTTTTAAAGACTTAAAAATATTTTATTCGAAATAATTATTATGAAGCCATATAAAATACTAATATTTATATTGTCAAGTTTTTTTTTATTGGCAGTTTTGGGTTTTGTTTTCCCTTCAGAAGGACTTAAGGTTGGTAGTGTTCATTTGCGATTTCCATCTATAAACGAGATTGTTGCAGTTGACGATGAGGCGTTTTTGGATGTAGATAAAAATATTCATGAAATGCAGTCAAAAAGCGATATGCAAGATGTTCAAACTACTATAGACAGTTTGAGGTATTATAAAAATTATGTAAGAAGTGATGTTACACGTTTGCATTTCCCGAATGCTAATTATAAGTTTTTTGATCGTTTGTTTGCAGTTATGGAATTGGCAAAAAAAGGAAAACCCGTACATATTATGCATTACGGTGATTCACAGATTGAAATGGATAGAATATCGAGCATTTTTCGTCAACGTTTACAGGAAGAGTTTGGTGGAATAGGAGCTGGAATAGTACCGCCTATACAAACTATTCCTACTTTTACCATTAGTCAGTCTTATTCTGGCGATTTACAACGCTTTGTAGTTTATGGCGATACTTCACAGCCAAGGGCTTCGCATCGCAGGTATGGGTTGTTGGCTACATTTGCTCAGGTGTATAGCAATGCAACGATTTCGGTAGGAGCCAGAAGTAGTAGAAATGCACAGGAAAAAGCAAAATCATTTCAAAGGCTTAGTGTGATTATTGGAAACAATCAACCTAATTTTACGGTTGTTTGCAGAGGACAGACTAAACAAATCAAACAGGCAAAAAAAGGAATTACACTGTTAACCTTTGATTTTGCTGAGCCTGTTTCTCGTACCACCATTACTCTCAATGGTATGGCAGAAGTATATGGAATTTCGCTTAGCGGAAAAAATGGTATAAGTGTGAGTAACGTACCTATGAGAGG
>JAAYRN010000092.1 GCA_012518765.1 Bacteroidales bacterium | reverse complement strand
TTGAACTCGTGACCTCTTCCTTACCAAGGAAGCGCTCTACCACTGAGCTACAACGGCTTTTCTTGGAGCGGAAGACGGGGCTCGAACCCGCCACCTAAAGCTTGGAAGGCTTTCGCTCTACCAAATGAGCTACTTCCGCATAAAAAATACTACAATAATTATGTATCGTATTTAGTGGGGGGAGGAGGATTCGAACCTCCGAAGGCTTCGCCAACAGATTTACAGTCTGTCCCATTTGACCGCTCTGGTATCCCCCCTATTGTTATTTTTACATCAAAGAACTTGAGCCACTGGAGGGATTCGAACCCCCGACCCGCTGATTACAAATCAGCTGCTCTGGCCAGCTGAGCTACAGTGGCTTCTCACATTCTAATCTTTTTGATTAAAAATGGATTGCAAATGTACAACTTTTTTCTATACAATAAGATTCTTTTTGTAAAAAAAACACATCTGCTTAATCTGTTGAAATACAATAAGTTTATTTTTATTTTTTTGTCAAAGATAGCTGCTTTTAGAAAAACAACAAGCAAATCTTGTTTTTTTTTGGAAGTTTTTTTAGGCTTGTATGATATAAACATGTCTATTTTTTATGCATATAATATAAAAAAACACAAAAGGAAAGAGCTACCTAATTACTATTGAAGAAACTGTTTGTCGTAATATACGACAATTACTTCTTATTCAAGTTTATTGTTTTTAATAGAAAATCAATGGGTATACAAAACTATTAGTATGTAATGAAGTATTTATGTGTTTTGGTAGATAATCTTATAATTTTATTTTACAATGTGTATATATTTTTGTGTATTTTTGCGTTGGAAATTTTACATTGTAATTTTTAAGTTTAATAATTGTTTAAATATTTGGGAATGAGATTTTTTGCCTTAGCTATCTGTTTTTTGTTTGTAGTTGAAAGTCAGGTGTATGCTTCTTTGATAGTTCCACCGGGAACAGTTTCCTTGGATAAAAAAACACAAACCTACATCGATGTTTCGGAGGTTACGGTTTTAGATTGGGTAGAGTATTTATATTGGATAAAAAACAACAAAGGTGAAAATTCAGACGAATACAAAGCCGCTATGCCCGATTCGGCAACTTGTGAAAAATTATACGGTGCAGTTCGTTATTTTCAACACCCCAAGTATCGTCATTATCCAATTGTAGGACTGACCCACGAGCAGGCATTGAACTATTGTTTGTGGAGGAGCGATAGAGTGAATGAACTAAATAAGAATAAAGCAAAAAAATATACAATTACGTATTTACTGCCAGATTCTTATGATTTTCAAAAGGCATATAAAAAACAAAGAAAAAACAAAAACATAGATAAAACAATTCATCCCATAAATCCTAAAAACAAGAGAATTGTAAATATAGGTTACAATGTACAAGAGTATACTTCAAATTCCGATGTAATCTTGATAGGAACAGATGGAGAGAGGTTGATTTTTGATGACTTTATGGGAATTAGTTATATGTTGGGCTTTAGATGCAAGGCTGTTGTTGTAAAAAATAAATAAAACATGAGTAATAAGTATTGGATAGGATTGGTTTTTTGTTTGCTGTTATGTGGCTCATGCAAAGAGAAAAAGAAAAAAGTTTTGCCCAAAACAGACCAAAAGGAAGTGAAAACGATTAAGAAAAAATTAGATGTAACTATATATCGCTACGAGCAAGCGTTGTTTCGCATAGATAGAAAAAATATAGGCAATGAATTGAATCGATTGAAAAAAGATTACGCTTTATTTTTAGGAGAAAATCCTAATACTCAAGAAAATATACGCCAATTAGAAGGGTTTATCGATTATCACGTACATCAAGATTTATACAAAGCGGTTCAAAAACAATTTCCAAGTATTGATTACATGGAAGATGAGTTTTCCGATGCTTTTTCTTTGATTAAATACCATTTTCCACAGGCTGATTTCCCCAACATATACACCGCCATCTTAGGTTTAGATTTTGAAAATCCAATTATTTATCAAGATACGTTTTTGATAATCGCTCTTGATATGTATTTGGGAGCCGATTTTTCTTATTACAAGCAATTGGGCCTACAGGTTCCTGCATATATTATTCGTAAATTTTCAAAAGAATATATTTTAAGAGATTGTATAAAAGCCTTGGCATACCCATACATGCAGTTTAACAGAAACAACAATACGTTGTTAGACGAAATGATAATTGAAGGCAAACGTTTGATGTTTGCCGAAATAGCTTTACCCAATCTACACGACACTATTTTATCGGGCTATACATTGGAGGAGTGGGAGTGGGCAGAAGAAAACGAAGCAAATATATGGACATACATGATAGACAAAAACTATTTATACACTTATGATAATACATCAATTATCAAATTTATAAAAGAAGCCCCTTTTACGGCTTATTTTGGA
>JAAYRN010000091.1 GCA_012518765.1 Bacteroidales bacterium | reverse complement strand
CTGAACCTGTGATAATTCCATCAAACAACGTCAGTACAATGGTAGGTTTATAAAATTGTTCTACCAAGCGAGAAGCCACAATGCCTATAACCCCTTTGCTCCATTCGGGATTATACACCACCAAGGAGCGGCGTTGGGCAAAGATGGGATTGTTTTTTATTTGTTCGGTAGCTTCGCGAGTGGTTTTATTATCCAATTCTTTTCTGTCGTTGTTGTGAGCGTCAATAAGTTCTCCTAATTGTGTTGTTTTTTTCAATTCATCGCTGATAAGCAAATGAACCGAACTCCGTCCTGTATCCATGCGTCCCGCAGCATTAATACGAGGACCTACTAAGAATACCAAGTCATTGATTGTTATCTCTTTGTTAAAAATGGTGTTTTTATTAAATTCTTTTTTGCGTGTAATATTGCTAAAAGATAGGATGTATTCAATCGCTTGACGAGGTCTTGAATTGATAAGTTTTAATCCATAATAAGCTAATATTCTGTTTTCTCCGGTTATATTTACAATATCAGAAGCAATGCTGATAACGACTAAATCCAAATATTTTTTTAATTCTTCAAAAGCAATGTTGCGTTGTATAGCAATGGCTTGTATCAGTTTAAAACCAACTCCACATCCGGATAAATCTTTGTATGGATACGTGCAATCTACTTGCTTAGGGTCTAAAATAGCGTAGGCATCGGGGAGGGTTGTATCAGGGAAATGATGGTCGCAAACAACGACATCTATTTGATAATCATTTGCAAGTTTGATTTGTTCGTGGCATTTTATACCGCAATCCAATGTAATGATTAAATTAAAATTATTTTCTTTGGCATATTCAATGGATTGAAAAGAAATACCGTATCCTTCATCGTATCTATCAGGGATATAGTATTCTAATTCAAGGTTAAATTGTTTTAAAAAAGAATACATCAAGGCTACAGCTGAGGTGCCATCTACATCATAATCGCCAAAAATAAGGACTTTTTCCTTTTTTAGAATAGCCGTTTCAATTCGCTCTACTGCTTTTTCCATGTCTTTCATTAAGAAAGGGTCGTGTAAATCGTCGAGCGATGGTTTGAAAAAACGCATGGCATTTTCATAGGAAGTAATGTTTCTTGAGATTAATAAATCAGCTAAAGACTCAGGAATTTTCAATTCCTCAGCAAGACGACTTGCGGTATCTTTATCATTTTTCTTATTTAAAACCCAGCGAATTTCCATATTAAAACTAAAGTAGCAAAATTACGCTTTTATTTTTACTTAAACCCACTTATTTTTTATTTTTTGTAATTTATTTTATACCATCTCTTTCCCAACGGCTTTGCACAAAAAAAATAATATTACAAAGTATAGTAATTTTGTATTATTCTTTTTTGTATTTTTGAAAAACATTTTTTTGTCAAAACCTCTTATCAATTTTAAACAATTTTTCTATGAATATTGAAGATATTAAATTAAAAATCAGAGAAATACATGAAAAGATATTAATTCAAGAAAAACGAATTATAGATGAAAAAAAATCGATTTCGGCATTAGACTTGGATACCCAATTAATGAATATCAAAATTTTATACGACCAATATTTAAGCTTACAGCAATATTATTTACAAAACGATGCATTTTGGGTTGCAACGGATGAAATGGATTCTGTTGAAGCAGAGGAAATAGAATCAGAGGAAGAAAAATTACCTGCCAATCAACTTTCTATAGAATCTCTTTTTGACTTGGAAGCAGAAGTTGCTACACCCGAAAAACAGCCATTAGAACCTGTAACGCCTACAGCTCCCGAAGCCAAAGAAGAACCTGTAGAAGAAAAAACTCTCGTTCTTGAGTCGGAAAAGACCGAGATACAAGAACCAAAAGAAGAAGAAAAGGTAGAGAAAATAGAAGAAATAGAAGAAACTGTCAAAAAGGAAGAACCTTTGACAGCCGAAGAATCTACAGAAACTCCACCCATAGAAATAGATATTGATAACATTGAGTTTGTAGAAGAAGAATTTGGATATGAGGAAGAAGCAGATGATTACGAAAACAAACAAGAGGAATATCAAGAGCCTTTTTCTCCACAAATCAATCCCATGATTGACGATAAAGAACCCGAAATTGCTATGCCTACAACCAAAAGTACAATTAGCGATTTGTATAACAGCAAAAAAGACATCAACGAGCAGTATTCGAAAAGTTCTAACAATATGGTAGCTAATAAGTTTCAAAAAACGCAAGTCAATGATTTAATGAAAGCTATCGATATTAACAATAAATTTTTGTTTATTCGAGAATTATTTAATGGAAATGGAAGCGTTTTTACCGAAACCATTAATCAGCTAAATCAATATCCCCGACTGACGGAGGCAATGGATTATTTTGAAAAAATTAAGCTCGAATATAGGTGGAAAGACCATAGCGAAGCCTATAAAAAATTATACGAGTTAATATTGACAAAATACTCATAATCAACAATAAAAATGAGAAAGTTATTAACAATTTTTATTTTTTTGGCTGTGCAAACGCTATTTGCCCAACCTGCCTTTTTTTATCACAATCAGCAGATAAAAGAATGGTATATACAGGCGACAGATTCTGTTTTTCAAGAAGATGTTCGTAAGGTTTTATCAACTGATGAAATAAAGGCTTTGTTGGCAGAAAATAAATTGACATCGGAAGCCATTCTTCCTTTTTTTCATTCCATTGATTTTGACCAAGACGGATTGTCCGATTTGTTGTTTCAAGGAAAACTTAAGGACAAAAATTATGTCATTATTTACAAGAAGAAAGTAAATGGTGAGTTTAGTTTAATTTTTAATCAAATGGGTGAAATTTTACAAGCAAATTTACCCAATCGAAACAATCCATTATCTATAACTATTTGGAATCAAGTCTGTTGTTCATTTAAAGTAAGTACGCTTACTAAATGGGTTTGCATGATTAAGAATGGGGTTAGTTATTTTGAATGTCAAGAACAAAGTTTGGTTTATCGCCATACGATTCTTCCAAATGTTGGAGATAATATGAAACCTTTGCATCATTTTACCATTAACAATGAGGTTGCAAAATTAAGAATGAGTCCTCGTTTAGACGATGAATCTACGGTTGATGGTAGCAATGCGTGGAAAGGGAATCACATTTCGTATCATCCCTTTGGAGCTACGGGGGTTGTTTATAGTTCATTGAAAGACAAGGATAATGTTACTTGGTATTTTATAAAAATCAATACGGGAAAAGAATTTCCGACCAAAAGCGATAGGTTTAAAGTAAGCGATGAAATAGACGATTGTAGCGATTATTCATATTACGGTTGGATACATGGGGATAATTTAAATTTGATTAAACCCTAAAAATTTTCGATAAAATTTGAATTTATATTATAAAATATTGTACCTTTGCAACCTGAAAATAAGAAATACCTTATACAGGTCCCTTAGCTCAGGTGGTTAGAGCATCTGACTCATAATCAGAGGGTCCTTGGTTCGAGTCCAAGAGGGACCACCAAACGAAAGCCGCTATATTTTTTTATAGTGGCTTTTTTTGTTGTAAAAAAACAAAGGAATCTAATCTTTTTTTGACAAAATCAAAAAGACAATTGAAAATAATGAAAAAAATAAGGTAAAAAATTGTACTTTTGTATTGTAAGTATTTTAAATACAAGAAAACAATGATTGCTGGCAGTCAACAAACTATTATTATTTATAATGAAAAAAATCGGTTTAATTTTTAGTGTATTTTTCCTGTTTTATTTTTCACAAAAATCTTTTAGTCAACAAATTAAAAGTTTTTCTCCTTATCCAGAGGAAACCATTCCCGAAATGTTGACTTTTTTTTCACAAGCCAGTGCTTCGTATAAAATTGGAATCGATTCGATGAAAAAGTTTTTTCCTACATTTTGGAGTGAATTATCGAAAAAGGAACAAGATGTTTTTATTGAATTATCCAATAAAATGCTAAAAAAAAGAATGAAACCTTTTCCTCATTTTGCAGTTTTTATCAAAACCTATTATTCTTTTACCGAAAACTATCCTTCGGAAGGGAATTTTAAAGAATTTATAAGATGTTTGAATTATCATATTGACAATAACACCAACAAATATGTTGATTTATTAAAATTGTACGATAGTTTCTTTAACGACTTTGTTTTAAATACAGTTACAGGAACTCAATGGATAGCCGAAAATTGTAATACCTATTATTTCGATTTGGATAGCATGCCCAAAATTATATTTCCATCCTTGGATTTAAAAGCAACCAATGGTAACGACAGCATGATTATTAAAAATACAAATGGGGTGTTTTATCCCTCATCTTTACAGTTTTATGGAAGAGGAGGTATTATTGATTGGAGCAGAACAGGATTAAATCCTGAGGAGGTGTATGCTGAAATACCCATTTTTCAAATTACGCTAAAAAGGCCTTCTGTCGAAGTTGAAAATGCAGTTTACCACAATGCCCGCTATTTCAGTACGCCTTTGATAGGAAAACT
>JAAYRN010000090.1 GCA_012518765.1 Bacteroidales bacterium | reverse complement strand
TATTATGAGGTCTATGATGAGGGATATGAAGCCGATACTGTAAGAAGTTTTGATTTTTACTCAAACTATGATGAATCAATCCATTTTACAATAATACATTATATAAATGATAAGGGCGAAAAGAAAAGGGGAATTATCGATAGAACAGGCTCACAAAATATTAGAGTATCTTTTAATGCTACAATAGAGGAAGATAATAGTGGATATAGTTGTTCAACTAACGAAGATGGATTTGATAATACCTTTATTAGAATATTTGAATAATAACTAAGGGTGCAAAAGCTTATACTTTTGCACCTCTAAGCTATTTTAAAGGAGGGTGAATATTGGATAAAGCAATTGTAATCGATAATCTATCAAAAAAGTACAAAAATAATCGTGGAATACAGGACATTAATTTAGAAATTGACCGAGGAGAAATATTCGGTTTTTTAGGGCCTAATGGAGCAGGGAAAACTACTACAATGAAAATTATGGTAGGTCTTATGAAGGCTGATAAAGGCGATGTTAGAATAAATGGCTATAGCATTTCAAAGAACTACGAACAAGCAATGAAAAATGTTGGCTGTATTATAGAGAATGCAACACCATTTCCTTATTTAACAGCTTATGAGAATATGAAATTATGTGGACGGTTTTATGATGATGTTGATGATGCAAGAATTGATAAAAGTTTGGAGATTACAGGACTTCTTAAATATAAGAATGAAAAAATAAAAAATTATTCCTTAGGAATGAAACAAAGATTTGGTATTGCTATTTCAATTTTATCAAATCCTAATATTATGATTCTGGACGAGCCCTTTAATGGATTAGATGTTGAAGGGATGGTTGAAATGAGAGAATTAATAATTTTTCTGTCAAAGCAGCACAAAACAACATTCTTTATATCTAGTCATTTAATACATGATATAGAACTTACATGTGATAAGGTTGGAATTTTATACCATGGGAAACTTTTATGTGTTGATAGCACACAAAATATTTTAAAAAGCTATTCTTCCTTGGAGAACTATTATTTAAGTGAGGTTGATTTGAATGGAGATTTTTAAGGCGGTTTACATAAATGAAATATTCAAAATATCAAAAAAGAAAAAAATAACTGCAGCATTGATATTCTCGGCCCTATCTGTTATAGTGTTAGCAATTGTGGTGTATTCGTTAAATAACTTTGCAGGAATACGTGTGACAGGAAGCTCTGATTTTTCAATAATGGTTTTGACGATTTTAAGCTACTCTATTTTCCCACTTTTCACTACATTTATTTGTATAGATATGTTTGCTGGTGAATTTGCTGATCATACGATTAAAGTTACTCTCACTGGGCCGGCATCAAGGATTAAAGTATTTTTGGGAAAAATCCTTGCAGTTGCCACTTTTATAATTGGTAATCTAGTTTTTGTCATGGTTCTTTCAGTTATTGCCTCATTATTTATAAATAGAAACATACCAAATCTTTTTAAGATAATAATATCTTATATTATGGCATTTATGCCAATCTTTATCTTTGCATTAATAGTTATTTTGATTTCTAACATTACAAAGGGTACAACAAGTGCATTTATGCTTTCTATTTTTATGTTTTTAGTATTTAATGGGTTAAATTTGGTTTTTCCACAAATTAAAAGTTTTTTATTTACATCTACTTTTGATTGGTACAGATTGATTTTAGGAAACTATATAAATTTTAGTAAGATTCTTAGGATATTTCTAATTTTGCTGGGTTACGGTATAATGTTAATTGCAGCGGGCTATTATTTGTTTGAGAAAAAGGATATTTAGGATGATTGTATGAAATTAAGACAAAGGTTTTTAACACAAAGTATGTTGATTCTCATAAGCACAATTGTGATTACAGTTTGCTTTGGTTTTGTATATACCTACTTTTACAATTTATTAAATGAATCTCATGCTACTGGAGGTTTAGGTCAAACAGCTGTTGTTGTAATGGAGAAGGATAATATTTTATATAATAGTGAAG
>JAAYRN010000089.1 GCA_012518765.1 Bacteroidales bacterium | reverse complement strand
GAGTTTTCCGACCTAATGTAAATTCCGCCACTTCCATCTATGTAGTTGTTAGAAATGACTAAATTGGTGTCCGACGAAGTTTGAGAAATAATAGCCATTATGTCTGTAGAGCTTGCTGTACTTGGACTGTTAGGAGAAACTACAAGATAATTGTTACTTATTGTGATGTTTCTGTTGTTGTTTTGCAACCTAATAGCAGTGGATGATAAACCCAAACTTGTTCCTTTTACAGTTATTTTATTTATAATTACGTTGTCTGTATTTGTGAGTGTAATAGCAGGAGCGGAGGTTAAACTTTGTATGGTAACAGAAGAAGAATCACCCGAAGTTGATGTGATGGTTAAAGTGTTAGTAGAATTTGTTCCCTTAATAGCAGGTATAATTATGTTTTCATTGTAAGTACCTGGATTGATAGAAATAGTAGTGGGAGTATGGATACCACAATATTTAATAACATCAATTGCTTCTGTAATTGTTTTAAAATCAGCACTACTTCCTCCGACTGTGTATATACTGTTAACGGTAGTTTTACATCCAAAAGAGTGTATGCTTACGGTGTCATTAAGAGGGTCATTATCAATTTTTCCGCCTACAAGGCTTGTGTATACTGTTATGTTATTTTCACCTGGGAGTGGAATAAAATTACCTAACGTAATGATAGGAGTAGAGTCTCCCAAA
Source organism: Bacteroidales bacterium (assembly GCA_012518765.1). Taxonomy (GTDB): domain Bacteria; phylum Bacteroidota; class Bacteroidia; order Bacteroidales; family WCHB1-69; genus UBA5266. Next base: position 6,130 of record JAAYRN010000089.1, on the reverse strand, counting down.
GCTAATGGAAATCCTGTCCATAAATACGTTTGCAGGTTGCCATTAACATTCCAGTAAATGTTTATGGAGTCAACAGGATTGTATCCCATATTCATGATGGATACTCTTACGGGAGTAGGTACTCCTGCTGTAACATCTTTTGTTGGTGATATCAGATTTAACAGTTTAATGTCATGCATTTTTGGAATATAGGAATGATAGGCTCCCATCGAAGTAATGGACTGCCTAAGAGTATCCCTAATGTCTGAGTTAACATTGGGTATACGAGGGCAATTAAATCCTTCTCCATCAGCTATTAAGCGATATGAAAACAAGTCGGTATAATTAGGATATACAGAAATGGAATGTGCGTCTTGTTTGGTTACAAATCGCCAGTCATTTAGGTCTGTAATATTAGTACCTGCAAAACCTACTTGTGTCTGATTGTAATAGTTGTTGTAGTCCATCTTTAAATGAGTACCTGAATATGCAACGCTATTACTGGTAATGTATATAGGATAAGCAGACGGAGCCATTGCGTGTAAATTATTGTTTCTAATATTTACAGGTACTCCTGCCAACATATTTACATAAAGAGCACGAGCTGGACCATTCCCTCCTACAAGTATGGAGTTGTTATATACATTAGCTCTACTGTAATTGAGATACATTCCATAATAACTACTGTTTGTAAATACCAATATTTCGTTATTACTAATTAACGAGGGTGTTGTCGTATTACGATAATTCAAATAACTAAACATCATTCCGTAGGGATAAGCTACAGCTGTAGTTAAAGATTGTACTTTGTTTCCATTAATCATGTCCGCATTCGAATAGTATATGTATGTTCCGTAAAAGGATGATGAATTGTTAGACGAACGTGAGGTTATGGTGTTTTTCGAAATACTATTAAAACTTGTGTAATAGCTGTATATTCCGTAAACATAAGGATTGGATAGATTATTATTGTCAATTACAATATTGGTATTGTAATTGTTACTGCTATAACCATATAAATAAATGCTGTAATATCCTCCGTTTATGTGATTGTTTAAAATACGGAGATTATAAGCGGATGTATTGTTACGAGAATCAAAATAAATTCCTGCCTGCGCATTTGAGTTTCCTGTTGGGTTTGAGTTGATATTACAATCTTTAATTTCTAAATTATTACAACTACCAGTTATTTCTATACCTTTCGTTGTATTGTTATCACCTATCGTAAGATTATCTACTATTAAATTTTTTGCATTGTTAATCAATAATGCTGTTGAAGTTGAAGATATAATAACATTGTTTGCATTATGACTGCTTGAGGTAAACCGAATAGTATCGTTATCTCCTTGATTAGGAACTCCACTTAGGAAGTTGAGGTTAACCATGGGATAACTCCCGTTATTAATTTTAAAAGTAACATTACCTGAAACTCCGTTGTTTAGCAAAGCATTCATTGCGGCAGAAATGGAAGCATAGTTGCCTCCAGAACCGATATAATAGGTTCCACTTAAACGCTGAGAAAAAACATGAATACTTATTAAAAGTATAATTCCAATTGATAAAATTTTTTTCATATAATTATTTTTTTGTATAGTCTTTATATTGAGTATTAATTTCCTGTGTTTCTAAATCTTTATATTCTTGATTCTGTAATATTTTAATTATTAGTACATTAAAGGTGTGGATAAGAATGAAATAGTAGATACATATCCTTATTTAAGCAGTTATTGTAGAACATTAATATAAAATTAGTACTCTATACAACGATTATGTTGTAGAAAAAGTTTACAAAAAAACAAAAAAACACGTAATTTTCAACAATAAATTGTTGAAATAGATGTATGTTGTTGTGTGTTAGGTTGATTAGTGTTTAGAGTGATGCGAGTGTGTTTTCTTTTCAGCTTTACGATCATCGGCATCATAGCCCAATGAATTTATAAATAGGCGAATGTTATCGGGGTTGGTTCGTTTGGTATTGTATACAACCATAACCTTAGATGTTTCTATGTCATATTCAACATCTTTAATTCCTTTTTCGAAGGCTAAACCGTTTTCGATTTTTTCTTTACAAGAATGACAATCTCCCGAAGTTTGAATGACGATTTTTTCAAATTTCGATTTCTTTTTAGTCTGATCCATTGCGTTTGTCGCTTGCCCATTCACTCCGTGATAAGCCGTAAATAGCAGTAATAATACGATAATTTTCTTCATTTTTATATGTTGTTTAATGTTTATGAATATTATTTTTTCCCTTTTAAAGTAAAACGCATACCGCAGTAAATCATAGTACCATCAATAGGTCCCCATATAATAGAGGAATCAAAATACTGGCTAAAAGGATCTTCTGCTGATATAATGGGTTGTTCTTGTTTGAAGTTCGTTAGATTTTCGCCACCTACATATATTTCTATATACTTAAATTTCTTTGTAACTTGTGCATTCATTGTCATATAAAAAGGAGAGTGGGAGGCTAACCTGTAGTTTTCCGGATTGCTTTCGGTAAAGGGCAGGCGTTGTTTTCCGTGAAACTGTGTTGTTAGATTAAATTTCCATTTATCAAATTTGGTGGCATATCCCAATGTTATTAGTGCTTTGTGTGCGGGAGTCATAGCTTTTTCTTGTAATTTTCCATTTATAGTTTGCATGACATTGTTAAAGCGATAGGCGGTAATGATTTCTATACCTTTGTAAGGATACAACATAAACTCGGCTTGAACAGAGTGAGAATATGATTTTTCACCATTTGAGTTATAGAAATATACAAACTGGGGCGACTGGTCTATATCGACAATTACTTGGTTTTTTAAATCTGTATAGAAATAATCTAAAATAAAAGTAGACTCCTTCCCTTTGGTTTGAAATGATTGTGTGAAACTAATGCCAGCGTTCCATGCCTCTTCAACCTTTAGTTTTTCTAGTATGACAAAAGCACGTGAAGTGCTCATTAGAGCGGTGTTATCTATATATATATGAGGACTTCGATAGCCTTTTCCTGCCGAAATTCGTAGGGACGAATGTTCAATAAACTCCCATTTGGCGTGCATGCGTGGGGTTAGAAAAATACCGTATAAATTATTGTAATCGGCACGAAAACCTGCAATGGCTACAAACTTTTCTTTGTATATAAAACTATATTGAGCAAAGGCACCAGGCACCGATTCCATTTGTTGAAAAAGAGTATCGTTGTATATATCATTATAAGCATCAATCTGATAGCTTGCTCCTGTATTGATTTTATGACGTTCTTTTTTGTCCATAAAGTTTTCGTAAATAATGTTAGCATATCCGCTAATTTGTTTGGCGTTGTAGGTTGTTAGTCCAGTAAATTCGCTAAAATCATGATACGTCATGGATACAATACTTCCTATGCTTTCATGGCTGCCCGGTAATAGAAGTCCATTTTTGGTAATAATGTTAAATCTATGGTTTTCAATACCTATGCCATAAGCGTTTTGTGTTAAACGATCTTTGTTTTTATCGAATTTCATTTGACCACCTTGTCGGGTTTCGTATAAATAAGAAGCCATGGTTCGTCCTTCCATTTTTCCTCTTTTTTCGTAATCCCAGCGATTCATAAAATTAACTTGTGTGCTTAGAGGAATGTCCATAAATCCATCTTTGTTTTCATCTATTTTTAGTGCTTGATTCTCAAAATGGAATAAAAACATTGTACTACTATTTTCGCTCACTTGAAAACGTGTATTGAAATTTAATTCTGATTTTAAAGTACTGTTTAAAAATAAGTTTACAAATAGTTTTTCGTTGTTGGTTTCGGGTTTTTTATAATTAATATCTATTTGCCCTGTTATGGCTTCATATCCATTTGTTACAGAAGCTGTTCCTTTTGAAATACTTATACTTTCCATCCACGAACCCGGTACGTGCATCAAGCCAAAAGGAGCAGAAAGTCCCCGTAAGTAGGGTGTGTTTTCCAACATAATTTGCGAGTAAATTCCTGCTAATCCGAGCATTTGTATTTGTTTTGCTCCCGTAACGGCGTCGCTGTAAGAAACATCTACGCTTACGGTATTTTCAAAACTTTCCGATAAATTACAACAAGCAGCCTTGCGAAGTCCATCTGTTGTAATAAGTTGTGTTAAAATAGGACGAGAAGAGATAAACATAGCCTCGTTTGATATGATTTTAACTTCCGACAATTCAACATCTTTTCTTAAAACAATATGAAGATGTTGGGTGCTGTCTGTTATATGCAGTGTGTCGGGGTCAAAACCAACAAAGCGTATTACCAATACATGATTGTTTTTTACGCGTTGTATTTTAAAATAACCATCTGAATCAGTAGATGTTCCTATGGTAGTTCCAGCCCAAAAAACACTGGCACCGGGTAAAGGAAGTGTTTTATTATGTTCGTCGCTTTCAAAAATACTTCCACTGATTGACTGGGCGTGTAAACTGTTAATACACAAAATGATAATTAATACTAAATTACTGATTTTTTTATACATATTGATTTTTTTTATTATTATTTTAGTTCAAAAAAACAACTATTCATTCATGGAGAATGAAAAAATATTAATTATAAAAAAATCACGCGTATAATACTTGCTGTTGTGTGTAAATTATAAATAGTTCGCCCCCTTGTGTGATGGGAATAGGTTTATACAAAGGAGGTAAAGGTTTTACTTTTTTAGCGATTTGTATGTTGTCTGTTAGTAATAAGGATGATAAGAAATGTTGAATGTCAGATATTTCTATGCTTTTTGTGATAGTAGGCTGAACGTATGATTGATTGATTTTATAGTAATTTATTTTTAATTGACAGGAGTTTGGGTGGCAGTGTCCTTTTATGTTTGTTTTATATGCTGTGTTTTCCCCTCCTTTGTTATTGGTTTCATGTTTGTTGTGGAAGCAGTCAATCTCTGTAAAAGCGATGTGATCATATTGACAGGTATTACACGAGTGTGTTGTAAAAAAAACACCAACACTGTAAACCGTAAAAACAATCAACATAAAAATTGCACTTGTTTTTTCTATGATTCTCACCTTTTATATTTCAATTTTGTGTTTTCCTCTACTCCATAAGCAATTTTTATGCCATTTATTTGTTGTCAATTTTGTAGTAATGATTATTTTAACAAAAAACACAAAACAATTAATGGATATAGCTTTTTTGTAAAACATTGTTTTTGAGCCAAATATATCTAATTACAGAGGTGTTAATGCTTTTAGATAAAAAAGTGATATAAAGTTGTAGATTGTATCGAAAAATTTACGAACTTTGCATTCTTGAAAAATACAATAAAAATAATTTAAAAAAGAAGAATTATGCCAGCAAAAATTAGATTACAAAGACGTGGTAAAAAAGGTCAACCTTATTATCACATTGTAGTTGCGGATGGTCGTGCACCTCGAGATGGGCGTATTATTGAAAAAATTGGCACTTACAATCCGTTAACGAATCCAGCAACCATTGACTTAGATTTTGAAAGAGCTTATCATTGGGTAAGTTGTGGAGTACAACCTACGGATACAGCTCGCTCTTTGTTACGCAAAGAGGGTGTTTATTTGAAAAAACACTTAATGGGCGGTGTGCAAAAAGGTGCTTTTGACGAAGCCGAAGCCGAAAAAAGATTTGAAGCATGGAAAAGCGAAAAACAAAATAAAATAAGTAGCTATAAATTAGAAGTGCTCAATACAACAAAAGCCGAAGCTAAAAAACGTTTAGAATATGAAAACCAAGTAAGAGAGGCAAGAGAAGCCGTTATAAATGAAAAACGTTTGGCTGAATTAGAAAAGACACGCAAAGAACAGGAAGAAGCTGAAGCAAAAATAGCTGCTGAAAAAGCCGAAGCCGAAGCAAAAGCTGCTGCCGAAAAAGCAGAAGAAACAGCAACAAAAGAAGGTCAAACAGAGGAAGTAGCCGAGGAAACAAAAGGAGAAGAAATATCGGAAAATACCGAAGAAGCTACAACCGAAGAAACACCTCAAGCAGAGGAAGAAAGTACAGAAGAAACTCCTCAAGCCAGTGAAGAATAAAAATGTTTGAAGATTATTTTTATCTCGGTAAAATAACAAAAATATTTGGCTTAAAAGGTGAGGTGTTAGTTTTTTTAGACACAGACGAACCTCACAAATACTACAACTTAAAATCGGTTTTCTTTGATATAGAAGGAGAACCGATTCCTTTTTT
>JAAYRN010000088.1 GCA_012518765.1 Bacteroidales bacterium | reverse complement strand
TCCCCTTGTATGCTTTTATTTGGATGGTTTCTATTTATTTTTCAGGAGGTTACAAACGACCCGTTTTGTTAGAAAAAGTCGGTAAAGGTATACTCACCGGAGCTATTATTATTCTTTTGATTTATGCCCTGCTGAGCGAAAGTTTTCGTTTTTCGAGAGCCATTATAATATTAGGTACTTTTTGGACTTTTGTAGCCTGTTATTCATTCCGTTATATTTTAGGGAAATTAAATTTATCGTATTATCCCATCGGTAAAAACAGAATGAAACGCATTTTAATCGTAGGCGATATAAATGAGGTAAAACGCATATCTTCCCTGTTGGGAATCATACCCATGCAAAAAGAATTTGTAGGATTTATCAACTATCAACAGCAAGAATCGACAAAAGACGAAGAATTTATTGGCGATATTTCTCAGCTAAAAGACATTATTACCATTTATAAAATCAATGAAATAATTTTCTGTGGTGCCAATCTTGATGCCAAAGAAATTATTACAACAATGAGTGATTTACAAGATCTTGCACTCGAATTTAAAATTGCTCCTTCGGAAAGTACCTATATTATAGGAAGCAACTCTATCAATAGCTTAGGCGACATGTATTCATTCAACATTAATTCCATAGGCAAAAAAAGGAACCTTTACAAAAAACGTATTTTTGATATAATAATGTCTTGTTTCTTTTTGATTTTTTATCCTATATGCTTTGGATTTGTGAAACAAAAAAAATCATTTTTTTACAATATTTTCCATGTTTTAAGTCGAAAAAAAACATGGGTAGGCTACAGCCCTCTGTCAGAAAAAAACGGAAAACTCCTACCCTATTTGTCCACAGGGGTTTTATATTCAACCGACACCCTACAATTGGAACAATTTGAAGATAAAATCATACATCAGGTAAATGTCATTTATGCTCAAGATTACAAACTTAGCACCGATTTTTACATTATTTGCAAAAATTTCAAGCATTTAGGAAGACCTTAAAATTTTATTTTCATACCAATTCTCATATTTGCTCGAAAATAAACATTTTTTTTGTATTTTTGTAGACACAATATATTATAATATTATATTAACATAACACTATGTTTCAATCACTCTCTGAAAAATTAGATCGTGCTTTTAAAATATTAAAAGGACAAGGACGTATAACCGAAATTAATGTAGCTGAGACTTTAAAAGAAGTTCGCAAAGCCTTATTAGATGCCGATGTTAGCTATAGAATTGCTAAGGATGTAACCGACTCTATCAAGGAAAAAGCCTTAGGACAGAATGTTTTAACGGCAGTTTCTCCGGGGCAATTAATGATAAAAATAGTTCACGATGAATTAGCTGAACTTATGGGAGCCGAACATGCTGAACTCAATCTTAAAGCCAATCCAAGTATTATTTTAATGGCTGGATTGCAAGGTTCGGGAAAAACAACACACAGTGCCAAATTAGCTTATTTCTTAAAGCACAAACGTGCCAAAAAAGTATTGTTAGTTGCTGGAGACGTATACCGTCCAGCCGCTATTGAGCAATTGAGGGTATTAGGCGAACAAATACAGGTAGATGTATTTTCAGAAGAAGACAACAAACGCCCAGTCGATATTGCAAAAAAAGGACTTAATTTTGCTAAGCAAAACGGTCATAATGTGGTGATTATAGATACAGCAGGACGCTTGTCTATCGATCAGGAAATGATGGACGAAATCGGGAATATCAAAGATGCTGTTCGTCCCAACGAAATTTTATTTGTAGTCGACTCCATGACAGGACAAGACGCCGTAAATACCGCCAAAGCATTTAACGATAAACTTAATTTTGACGGTGTAATACTCACTAAATTAGATGGAGACACGCGCGGAGGAGCGGCTTTAACCATTCGTTCGGTAGTGCAAAAACCCATTAAATTTGTAGGAGTAGGTGAAAAAGTAGAGGCTCTTGATATTTTTTATCCCGTTCGTATGGCAGACCGTATTCTGGGAATGGGCGACATTGTTTCCTTTGTTGAACGAGCACAAGAACAATACGATGAAGAAGAAGCACGTAAAATTCAAAAGAAATTTGCAACAAAACAATTCAATTTCAATGATTTTGTTGCTCAAATACAGCAAATTAAAAAAATGGGAAACATGAAAGACCTTATGGGCATGATTCCCGGAATGGGCAAAGCCGTCAAAGACATAGACATAGACGACGATGCCTTTAAATCCATAGAAGCCATTATTGGTTCTATGACCAAACAAGAACGCGAAGACCCCTCAATTTTAAACGGAAGTCGCAGAAAACGAATTGCTTTAGGAAGTGGAACCAGCATTCAGGAAGTCAATAAACTCATCAAACAATTTGAAGAAACTTGTAAAGTTATGAAAATGGTTTCTGGCGGAGGAGGCAAACAATTAATGAATAATCTTTCAAAACTAAAATAATTATCTTATGAAACTTATAGACGGTAAAGCTATTGCTAATCAGATTAAAGCAGAAATTGCTGCTGAAGTAAAAAAATTACAAGAACAAAAAGGACGCACACCGCATTTGGCAGCTATATTAGTGGGCAACGACCCCGCAAGCGAAACCTATGTAGCCAACAAAGAAAAATCGTGTAAAGAAGTGGGTATGTCTTCGTCGGTATATAAAATGCCAGCAGATATTACACAAGAAAAACTATTGGAAACCATTGAATTTATCAATAAAGATGACGAAATAGACGGTTTAATTGTACAATTACCCGTTCCTAAACACATTGATGTACAAAAAGTTATTGAAAGCATAGACCCTAAAAAAGACGTAGACGGCTTTCATCCTGTCAATGTAGGCAGAATGACCTTGGGACAAGATTGTTATCTACCTGCTACCCCTTTTGGAATTAGCATGTTGTTGGAAAGATACAATATTGATACACAAGGTAAAAACTGTGTAGTTGTGGGCAGAAGCAACATTGTAGGTACTCCCATGAGCATCTTGTTATCTCGCAACAATCCATTGGCAAATGCCACCGTAACATTGTGTCATAGCAAAACTAAAAATTTAACTGAAGTATGTAAATCAGCCGACATCCTTATTGCCGCTATAGGTAGGTGTGAAATGATTACCGCCGACTACGTCAGAGAAGGTGCCACTGTAATTGACGTAGGTATGCATCGTGTGGAAGACAAGAGCAGAAAATCAGGTTTTCGACTCAAGGGAGATGTAAAATTTGACGAAGTATCACCTTTGTGCGAATACATTACTCCTGTTCCTGGAGGTGTGGGTCCTATGACCATTGTAGGATTAATCATGAATACACTGAAAGCATTTAAAGGGGAAATTTACAAATAAAAAATAAATTACTTATGACAAAAAAAATAACATCAAGCCAACAGGCTATCGACATGGAAGAAAAATATGGAGCACATAACTATCTTCCTCTTCCTGTAGTTTTATCCAAAGGAGAAGGCATTTACGTTTGGGATGTAGAAGGCAAACGATACTTTGATTTCCTTTCAGCTTATTCAGCTGTTAATCAAGGACATTGTCATCCAAAAATTATCGATGCCTTAAAAAAACAAGCCGAGACCATCACCTTAACATCTCGCGCATTTTACAACGATTGTTTAGGACCTTACGAGCAATATATAACCCAATATTTTGGTTACGACAAAGTACTACCCATGAATACGGGAGCCGAAGGTGTTGAAACTGCTTTAAAATTGGCTCGCCGCTGGGGAGTGGTAAAAAAAGGAATCCCCAACGATAAAGTATGTATTGTGTGTTGCGATGGAAACTTTCACGGACGCACCATCACCATAATTTCCATGTCGAGCGACCCGGATTCCTATTCCAATTACGGTCCTTTGACATTGGGTTTTAAACGCATTCCTTATAACAATGTCGATGCCTTGGAAAAAATGCTAAAAGAACAGGGTGAAAATATAGCCGGATTTTTAGTAGAACCTATTCAAGGCGAGGCTGGCGTATACGTTCCAGACGAAGGCTATTTGAAAAAAACATACGAACTGTGTAAGCAACACAATGTTCTGTTTATAGCCGATGAAATTCAAACAGGAATTGCCCGTACGGGTAGAATTTTAGCCTGCGACCACGAAAATGTGCGTCCCGATATTTTAATCTTAGGAAAAGCATTGTCTGGTGGGGTTTTACCCGTTTCAGCTGTCTTAGCTGATGACGACATTATGCTCTGTATCAAACCCGGAGAACACGGTTCTACTTTTGGAGGTTTTCCATTGGCTTGCGAAGTAGCCTATGCTGCTTTAGAAGTTGTAAAAGAAGAAAATTTAATGGAAAAAGCCGAACATCTTGGGAAAATATTCCGCGAAAAAATGAAAGCTATCCAATCAGATATGATAGAAATAGTAAGGGGAAAAGGATTGCTTAATGCGGTGGTTATTAAACCTGTAAAAGGAAAAGATGCTTGGGAAGTGTGTATGAAAATGAAAGAGTTAGGACTCTTAGCCAAACCCACACACGGCGACATTATTCGCTTTGCTCCTCCATTGGTTATTACCGAAGAAGAATTATTAACAGCTTGCGAGATAATCAAACAAGCCATTCTTTCTTTTGAATAAAATCTTATCTATTTTTATTTATAAAAATAAAAATCAAGCTTATACAATCAACAAAGTCCACTTTTTATTCTAAAAGTGGACTTTGTTTAATAGATATTTTACCTTAAAAAAATAAAATCTTATTCGCCAAACCACTTCATGCCCCGAACATTAAATTTAACATATAAAGGTATTGTAGCATAACCTATCCCACCATTTTGCCACGTATTAACCACATACGCATTACAATGGTTTCCGAAGACACCTCCTGGTACTTCGGTAGATGTCCAATAATAACCTCTATCACTTCCAACCTCCAAGCGACTTACAATAGTCGCACCAAAGTCTTGTAAGGTTGTGTTTAGTGTTTCGATATTTTCAAGTACGGTTGTCATTTCGTATTTTGCCGGGAAATACCAGCCTTCGCCTTGGTCGACGCACCATTTAGCAGCTTCGATGCGTTCCTTGAATAAATATTGAGAAGTATCGGAACGTAATGCCATGTGTATGGCGGTATTGATTCTTCCGTCCACACTATCCAATGCATGCGTGGGACGATTAATCGTGCCGTACATCAATCCCGTATCGGATTCATTCAACGAAATTATTTTACCTCTGCTACCGTAGGGTTTTTCTTTATCGGTAAACACTGTATCGGCTATCCAGCAAACCACTCCTTCGACAAGACCGTGGTCGTCGTAATATACATCTCCCACGGCATAACCAGCCACATAATCAAAAGTATAATTTGCATCGCTACCCGCTTGTAATACATTAATTTGTCTTACTTGTTTAAAATTATGATGGGTAGTATATCCTATAAATTGCATACTGTCGTTGCTTTGGTATTCCTTGTCCGTTTCAGCTTTTTGCAACTTACTTACGTTGGTATATGACACAGCATGGGCGTAAGAAAGCTGACAAACATCCGAGCCTTTGGTTGCTAATAATTTAATATTTTGTTCTCCCTGCAACGTCTTTACATGTAGGATA
>JAAYRN010000087.1 GCA_012518765.1 Bacteroidales bacterium | reverse complement strand
TCATTTTCTTTTCACCCAATGTGGAAATATTATAGATACACGCTTTTTATAAGCGATATATGCATCTCCAAAATCCTTTATAAATCGTATTTCTTCGGATAATTTTATAAATAAATAAAGCCAAGCAAATAAGTATAAAAAGTCCTATCAAGCCATTTATAGCATTAAAAAAAAGAGTAAACAAATTCAATTGCTTACTCTTTCTATATGTTGATGGTATTAAATTTTTATTTTATTTTTTGAGCACCGTATCCTTCCAAAGTCCCAAACAAATCGGTAGCTTTATCGAAAGGATAGGAATTTCCATACATGGACGTATAATTGGTTTCGGTTCCGCGTTGGTTCATTCCCATAGCTGAACGGAATATGTTTTCAGAAGAATTTGGATTGTATGTTGATGCCGAAGAGCCTTCTATGTTTAAAAACGCTTTCATATAAGAAGCATCTACGGCTTTGTTGAATGTTTTAATTTCGTTTTCGTTCATTTCTCTATTTCCATCGGCTTCTACCAATTGGTCTACATCTTCAAATTGTCGTGCAAATATACGTAGAAATTTTCCGCCTCCGGAAGGTAGTGTTAAATCTGCCTCAATATTTCCGAAAAACAAATTGTTTACAGCCGATGTTTTACGTGCTGTTTCCTTGCTTTTATCTGAGTCTATGCGTGTTCTGTCTAAGGCTGCAAAATCGCTACAAGCAATGATGTTGTTGTATACTTTTGAGTCTACCCTTGTCATAAAACGGAAACCGTATCCCATGTCTTTACCGCCCGGTACCCAGTCGCGACGCCATGTAAACAATACGGTATTGTGGTGAAAATCTAAAGTTGCTTCGCCTGGAACGTTTGTCATTCCGTATATTTCGCAAGCAGCCATGCGGCATGCCAAAAACACATTGTTGTATATTTCAAAATGTCCACCTATATTTCCCACTTGTATTCCGAAATGGCTTCCATTTAAAAACACACAATTTCGCACGATAAAATTACCTTTAATATATCCGTGTATCAATTGATTAGAAACTGTTGTTTCCCCTCGTATACTGGGTTGACCTATTTGTTTTCCGGGAGGATTTAAGTGTCCTGATTCTACTCCTTCGGGGGCTTTAAATCTGTCATCGGTAGCATTTAATCCTACATAGCGATTCATTTGTCCTTTGTCTAAAATAAATCCGTCTATGATGATTTTTCCTTGGGCATTGGTACGTATATCAATGTCTATCAGTCCAAAATTGGCATTAGTTCCGCCAGCATTGGGTCCGGGTTGTATACATGTGCGATATTTCGCAGGGTCTCTTTCCGAAAAATCATCGGAATAGCCTCCTACAAGCATTAAATATTTTTTTATGGAGATGTATCCTACATCTAATTTACCCAAGTAATTACCTTGAGTTACACAAATCATTGCTCCTTCGGGAGCTTCATCTACAGCTTTTTGAATATCTTTATAGGGAGATCCTTTGCTGCCGTCGTTTCTATTACTTCCGTTTGTTGATACATAAATAGTTTTAGTAGGTTTAGAAACATCGCTCGATGATGATGTAGCTTTCGTAGTGGCGGCTTGTCTTACATTGGTACTTGGTGTGGTAGACTTAGTCTCCGTTGTTGGTGTTGTAGTTGTTTTGTTTTCTTCTTTTGTATCTATTTCTTTTGTAATTTCTTTGGCTTTTTTAACTACATTTCTCAATACACCT
>JAAYRN010000086.1 GCA_012518765.1 Bacteroidales bacterium | reverse complement strand
TCTTTTGCATTTTCAATTATGCGTCCTCTTTTTACAGAACCTTTGGTCGATGACATGTTTTTGTGCTCGTTGATAGGAGCTATGCTTTCGGGATTGGGAGTAGGATTAGCGATTAACCATGGTGGAAATACAGGGGGTACCGATATATTGGCTTTAATGATAGGAAAATATAGAAATATATCCTACGGTCGTGTGATTTTATATACCAATGTATTGATAGTTTTATCCTCTTATTTAGTCGTACGCTCAATACCTAATTTGGTGTATAGCTATGTGGTTATGATAGCTTATGTATTTGCTTCTGATTTAATTTTAGATGGTTTTCGACAAACCTATCAAATTATGGTATTTTCAAAAGAAAACGTTGAAATTGCTAATCAAATAAATGAAGAGTTAAACAGAGGAGCTACTTTCTTAAAAGGTTATGGATCATATTCTAAGCAAGAAACAGATGTATTGTTGGTTGTAGCACATAAGGGAGATAAACGTCAAATAATTAAAATCATAAAAAACGTAGACAAAAGTGCTTTTATAACCATAGCCAAAACTAACAGTGTTTATGGTAGAAATTTTGACGATATAAAACTGTAAATCAATCTGTTTTTGGGGGATAATCGATGGAATAATGCAATCCCAAACTTTCTTTTCGTTTCATGGCTTCTTTAATGATGAGGTAAGCGGTACAAATCATATTTCTCAATTCACAAATTTGCTGTGTGATAATCGATTGTTGATACAAAGTTTCGGTTTCTTGGTAGATAATATTAATGCGTTTTAAGGCACGTTCTAATCGAAGGTCAGAGCGAACAATACCTACATAATAACTCATAATAGATTGAAGTTCACGAGTGCTTTCTGTTATCAAAATTTTTTCTTCGTTGGAGATGGTTCCTTCGGCATTCCAATCTTTAATACCTTCGATAAAATCAATAGAATTTATTTTTTGAGATGCGTGTTCACAGGCTCGGTGTGAAAAGACCAAAGACTCTAATAGTGAATTGGAAGCCAATCTGTTTGCTCCGTGTAAACCTGTAGAGGCACATTCTCCTAAGGCATATAAATTGCGTATGTTTGTACAACCCCATGGGTCGGTTAAAATTCCTCCACAAGAGTAATGAGCGGCAGGTACTACGGGAATTAAATCCTTAGTAGCATCAATTCCTACCGAAAGACATTTACTATAAATAGTTGGAAAATGATTGAAAAATACTGTTTTATTTATTTTTTTAGCATCTAAATATACGTGTTTTTCTCCCGATATTTTTAATTCATGGTCGATGGCACGAGCCACTATATCGCGTGGAGCTAAGGAGCCCCTTGGGTCGTATTTTTCCATAAAACTATTTCCATGAAAATCTTTCAAAATAGCTCCTTCGCCGCGTAAGGCTTCGGTGATTAAAAAAGAAGGACGTTCCGAAGGATTGTAAAGTGTAGTTGGATGAAACTGAACAAATTCCATTCCTCGTATTACTCCCTTAGCACGATGTACCATGGCGATACCATCGCCTGTAGAAACAGCTGGATTGGTGGTGTTGCTGTATACGTTGCCAATTCCTCCTGTGGCTAAGATGGTGGTTTTTGCTAAGATAGTGTCTATCTTATTCGTATGAGGATTGAGAATATACGCACCGTAACAATCTATGTCGGTTGAGTGTTTGGTTATAGAAATTCCCAAGTGATGTTGAGTAATAATTTCTACGGCAAAATATTTTTCAAGTATTTTTATATTAGCTTCATTTTTAGCCTTTTCATAGAGTTTTTTTTGAATTTCTAATCCCGTAATATCCTTGTGATGCAATACTCTAAATTCAGAATGACCACCCTCGCGAGCTAAATCGTATTTTCCAGACGGATTTTTATCAAAATCTACTCCCCAATCTATTAAGTCTTTTACCCTGTCTGTCGATTCGGTTATTGTAATTCTTACTATTTCAGGGTCTGATAGTTCATGTCCGGCTATCATGGTGTCTTCGATGTGTTTTTCGTAGGTGTCGGGGTGATACATAACTGCGGCTATGCCACCTTGTGCATAGCGTGTAGAGGTTTCTTGTACCACATCTTTAGTAACCAAGCAAACAGAGCCGTATTTGGAAGCTTTTAAGGCAAAACTTAAGCCAGCTATTCCTGACCCGATAACAAGAAAATCAGTGTGTTTCATTTTGGAAATAATTTATATATTGCTTTGCAAAGGTAGTCTTTTTTATTGAAAAAAAACGATCTTATTCTGGTAAAGAAAAAAGAGCGCATGAAAAAAATAAAAAAGAATAGGAACTAGTGTTTGTCTAAAGTTGAGAAATAGTATCAACAGCGGTAATCATATCAGTAGCAGTCATAATGATAACAGCGAAAGCTGATATAATAGAAATAATACTTATGATACCCATAAATATCCAAAATCCTTTCATTTTGGCAATACCCACTTCTAATGTGGCAACGTTGTTGTCTATCAATGATTTTTTGGTGTATTTAGAAAATTGATACAAAAGAATAGCGGGTATAAGCATAATTATACCTGCAACGATGTAGATAAAACCTATTGCTTTCACTTCCATGAAAGGATGACTGATAGGCAAAGAGGATGTTTTGTTTGCAACAATCAGTAATAATACGCCAATAAGAAGCATTATAGCAACTCCAATAAAACTTAAAATAGCATAGAATTTAGTCCATGCAGCTGTTACCCTAAGATTTTTCTCCGTATATTCGGTAACGAACATTTTACGGTTTAGTTCTTGATTTTCATTTGTATTCATAAGCGATAAAATTTAATTAAACATGATAAAAAATTACAATGCAAATATATATTATTTTTTTACTAAAAGCGATGTTTCTTTTGTTTTTTTGTGTAATTTTAAAAAACAGCAATGTATCCAAAGTTTACTACTCCTGTTTTTAATTGTATGGGATTGTTTTTTTGTTTTCCTAAAGCATAATTTAAAGTGAATATACCCGCTTGGGTATCAAAAGCAGTGCCAATACCAAATCCAAAGGGAATATCGTGTATATAAGTCCCATTGTATTTTTTTTCATACCAGCCTGCATCGTAAAAAGCGTATAAAAAGGATTTTTTAGCAAATAAAAATCGAATTTCTGTTTTTATAAGGCAGTAGGAAGATGCATGTATAGATTGTTCGATAAAACCTCGCAACGATTGCATGCCTCCAATTCTATATAAATCATTTTCAAATAAATTTGGGCTATACATAAAAGCAGCTTGTGTTTGCAGCAACCAAGTCCATTGTTTTTTTATGGGTATATACCAACTTACATTAGCATAGGACTGTATCCTAAGCGAACTCATTTTAATGTTTTCGTATAAATTTTCATTTAAATGATTATTTTTAATAATATGATGTTTACCTATGGCAGTTGATACCAACAGAGCATATCCTTTT
>JAAYRN010000085.1 GCA_012518765.1 Bacteroidales bacterium | reverse complement strand
TTTTTAATACTCTATAACGACCAGAAGATTTGTCCACTACTTGAACATAAACTCTGCCATTCGAATGCTTTAATTGTCTAACAAACATGAATGCAAAGATAAAACTAAAATTAACACCCAAAATCAAATAGATAGATTTTTAGCGAAAAAATGTGCGGAAGTCAGGAGTCATTGAACAAATTAAATCAGAAATAGAAAGACTTAAAAAATAAGTTCTATTTACTTCTCCTTACTATTTTTGCAAAAAAAAAGTTGTTAGAAAGCTCCAACAACTTTTTTATTTAGTTTCTTTTGGTTTTTTATAATCCAATGGAAGCTTTGTAGGCTTCAGCATCCAAAAGTTCGTCTAATTCAGCGGGATTGGTCATTTTAATACGAATAATCCATCCTTCGCCATAGGGATCAGAATTGATAATAGCGGGGTCGGCTTCTAATTCTTCGTTAAACTCCAACACTTCGCCACCTACAGGCATATATACGTCTGAAACAGTTTTTACTGCTTCAACCGATCCAAAAGTTTCGTTTTTATCCAATGTTTCGCCTACGGTAGGTATGTCAATAAAGACGATGTCGCCTAATTCGTGTTGAGCAAAGTCGGAGATACCGATAAGAGCTTCGTCTCCTTCAACTTTTATCCATTCATGATTTTTTGCGTACTTAAGATTTTCTAATATTTTCATTTTTGAAATGTTTTATTTTTGATAATTAAAAGTGTTGCAAAAATACACAAAAAAACAATGTGTAGAATGTTTTTTTAAATAATATTAAAAATATATTTAAGGTGTTGGTTTATAGGGTGCTTTCTTGTTTTTAATCTCTTAGTATTTCAAATGAATAGTCGTCTTTGAATCGAATAATGGTAGATGGTTTGCTATCGGTAACTACGGCTATGTTGGGGTCTACTACATAGTCGACTTGACTGATAATTTCTTTTTGTATATCGTTGAATATTAGTGCGGGTGCAAATCCGGATAAATTGGCAGAGGTAGAAACTATGGGATTCCCCAACAGTCGTATGAGTCTTTGGCAAAAATCGCTTTTCGTAACCCGTATTCCTATGGAGCCATCGGAGGCGATTAAATTTTTGGGTAAATTTTTTACGTTGTAATAAATAAAGGTGGTAGGTCTGCTTGTTTCTTTCATTAAATCCCAAGCAATTACGGGTATGTTATTTACATATTTTTCTATTTTTTCGGCTTTATCTATCAAAATCAGCATGCTTTTTTCTATGGATCTTTTTTTGATTTGAATAATTTTATTTACCGCAGCTTGATTGCTTGCATCGCAACCCAATCCCCATATCGAGTCGGTGGGGTATAATATAGTGCCTCCTTTGGCTAAAACAGAACAGGCGTTGATGACTTCTTGATTGATATCCATTGGATGTAAATATAATGATTGCTAAATTAGTATACGTATATTTTACTAAAAAGTTGTATGTATTTATTAGAAAACTCAATTTTATGTATATATTTAATGTATTTTTGTTTCCAAAATTGGCTGCAAAAATAGCCATTGAAATAAAGTACAAGCATGCACAGAAAACATATCGTATTTTTAATATTTATAAACCTTATTTTGCTCTTCGGATGCACCAAGCCTGAGGATAGGATAAGAGGGCAGTGGCAAGTGTCTAAGGTGTTGAAAAATAATGTTATTATAACTAATGAAAGCCCCAGTGAGGTTGAAAATTATTTAAGTTCTTGGACGTTTTATCAGTCTAAAATAGTTATCATTAAGTATCAAATTAATGCAACTATTTACGAAACCAGCGGAAAATGGTCGATTGATAAAAAGAATGATATTTTAACGGTTTCTTTTAGCGATAGGTACTACGATATAGCACGAGAGTATACCATCGAAAAGTTTAAATCAAATGAGCTTCAAGTGTCGTTTGTTGATGAAAATCAGGTTAAATGGAAAATAGTATTTGCTTTACTTTATTCGTTACAAGATTATGAGATGTAAAAAACTTCAAGATAGATTAAGAAACTGGCAGGTATTGCAACTGTCGGAACAAAATACAATTTTGTGGTTGAGTGTTTTTGTCGGCAGTATAGGTGCCATGGCTGCTATTGTATTGAAAAATGCCGTTCACTTTACCCATAGTGTTTTACAGCATGCTTTTCCTGAGACTGAATTTAATTATTTATACTTAGCATTTCCCATCATAGGTATTACGTTGACTGTTTTAGTCATTCGTTTTTTTATAAAAGATGATTTAAGCCACGGAGTAACCAAGGTGTTGTATGCTATTTCGAAAAAAAATGGAAGATTAAAATTACACCACACTTATTCGTCTATTATTACGAGTACGCTTACGGTGGGTTTTGGGGGGTCGGTAGGGTTGGAGGCACCCATTACGTTGACGGGTTCGGCTATAGGTTCGCAATTAGGTTCTTTTTTTAACTTAAAAAGTAAGTCGGTAATATTATTAACTGCTTGTGGCTCAACGGGAGCCATAGCAGCTATTTTTAATGCACCCATAGCAGCTATTGTTTTTGCAATAGAAGTGTTAATGTTAGATTTAACTACATCTTCTTTGTTGCCGTTGTTGATTTCGTCTGTAACAGGTACTTCTTTGTCGTACTTATTTTTGGGCAAAAATGTGATGTTTCAAGAAATTAAAGTGTTGGATTTTGAAATGTGGAGTATGCCGTTTTTTATAGTATTGGGTTTGTTTTCAGGAGTTTTATCTTTATATTTTATGCGAGTAACACATTTTATTGAACGTAAATTTTCAGTTATATCTAAGCAGTGGAAAAAGGTGTTGATAGGAGGATTGTCTTTGAGTGTGTTGATTTTTGTGTTTCCTTCTTTTTACGGTGAAGGTTACGATAGTGTGGTAAATATACTGAAGGGAGCAAGTAACAATTTGTTTGTCAATAGTCCTTTTTATTACTATAAATACAACAAGATAACTTTTGTTTTGTTTTTGTTTGGTTTGTTGATTTTTAAGCCTTTTGCAACAGGATTTACCAACGCAGCGGGTGGAATAGGTGGTGTTTTTGCTCCTTTGTTGTTTTTGGGTGCCATTGCTGGATTTTTCTTGGTTTCTTGTTTGAATATGTTTTTGGATTTTAATCTTTCCGTTATTCATTTTACCTTAGCGGGTATGGCTGCTCTTATGGGTAGTGTAATGAAAGCTCCCCTGACGGCTATTTTTTTAATAGCAGATATATCGGGTGGACATCAACTATTTATACCCCTGATTATAACTACTGTTGTTTCTTATATTGTGTTTTTACCTTTTGAGAAATACTCCATTTATACAAAATCTTTAGCCAAGCAAGGGAATTTAATTACCCACGACAAGAATAAACATGCTTTGAGTAAAATAGACGTAATGTCGATGTTGGAGGATGATTTTAAAACCATTACACCCAAAGCTACTTTGAAAGATTTGACCGTATTGATAGAAGAATCAAATAGAAATGTTTTTCCTGTTGTCGATGAAGATAAAGTGTTTTTTGGAGTTGTTTTACTTGACGATGTAAGGAAGTTTATTTTTCATGAAGAATACCATAATACGCCTATACAGGATTATTTATATACACCCGAATGCTCTATAAATCCCAAAGAATCCATGATGTCTGTTGTGGTTAAATTCAAAAGAACAGGATACTATAATATGCCTGTTATAGACGACAATGGGAGGTATTACGGCTTTATTTCTCGTGCCAATGTGTATACGGAATATAGGGAGATAGTGGAAGAAATATCAGAAGATTAGGGCTGTTTTTCTTGCTTTTTTTTTCGAGATAAATAAATCTTTTAATTTATTGAAGTTTATGGTGTAGGAAAGACCTAAGCCCTGTGAATAAAGTTCTGTTTGTTGAATAATTATATTATCGTAATAGTTGGTCGATACTCGAAAGGCTTTGATTTTCAAAGCACCATCTTTGGTTAATTTGTATTCGACTATAAAATCGCCTGCAATGTTTCCTTCGGCTGCGGTTTCGTTGGGATTGTCTGAAATATTTACACTGCCCTGTATGCTTAGCCTGTCGTCAAATAGGTTGGTAGAGGCTTGAACGTTATAGTTGTCGGTAACTGTAGACCCATCGCCGGGTCTGTATGAAAATCCCAAGTTTATTTTATCAGTAAGTGTTGATACCCATTTGTTTAAATAATGAGAAGCCATGTCGCTAAGTGAGTATCCCAATCCGCTTACAAAAGTTCCTGTGTTTACGGTGTTTACAGATGCTGATTCAAATCGTCCTAACAAGAGCATGGAAAAGGTTTGGCTAACCATTTGTTCTCGATCTGATGTATCAATGGCGTTATACACAAGAGTTTTGATGTTTTCGTCAACATCGGTTAATTCCAATCCAAAATTAAATTCTGGATTTAAAATATTTCCATTCAAATACAAAATACTACTTACGGGAATGGATTTATAGCCGTTGCTTGTTTCAGTTTCTTCTAATAATTCGCTGATAGACACTCTGGTTGGATAGCTTGCTTTTACATTTACTACACCTTCTGAAGGATTGCCATTCCAACTTACACTTCCTCCTTTTTCGAGTTTAAAATTACGGGCAAGTATGTCTCCCAAATTTAATTCAAAACTACCGCTATTGAGTATGTAGCTTCCATACATTTCAAATTTATTGTCGGGTGTGAGGTCGAAACGAATTGATCCGTTGCCATTTCCGCTTAGAACTCCTCCTATGGAGGGGTCTAATTCAACGCGTATATTGGCTTCGGGTGTGGCTATTATATTTAGCGATATTCCCATTTTGGAGCTGTGAGGTTTTACATAATCTAAGGTATCGATGAGGGTGTCTTTTTCTATTTCTTTTTCAAATATAATGAATTTGTTTTCATTAACCGACTTACTCCAATCCATATTGACGGTAATGGAGGTGTTTTTTTCGGTTTTAATATTGGATGTTATCCACGTAACACCTTCGTCCATTTTGATATTTACTTCGCCGGAACCAAAAGCCTTACCATAAAATAAACTGTTGTCTTGGTAGGTGGTATTTAGTCCTAAGATATTGTTAGCGTTTATATTTAGGTCTACACCCCAATCTTGAAGTCGGTAGTGGGTAATAATTCCATTGATGGTGCCTTGATTGTTGTAACTATCTTTAAATGTGATGTTATTGAAAATAAACCCAGTGTCGACAAATTCTATGTTGCATTGATTTATTTTATATTCTGTTTTTAAAATATCAATGCCGAGTTCTCCGCCTGTTAAATGTATATTTCCCCTTAGTTTGGCTGTCTTGATAGGTCCTTTAAAACTCAAAAATCCAGTTCCTATACCCTCTACTTTATTGGCAAAAAAATGGGTGTAAGGTTCTAATGTTTTTATGTTAAATTCTTGTATATGTCCGTTTAAATCAATGTGTTTTTCGATGGGGTCAAAGTATCCGCTTACGTCTATGGTTAGGTCTTGTGATTCCATTTCATCGGGGATGATGAAGGCAGATATCCAGAGTTTTTTATTTTCATTTTGCCAAGCTGTATGTCCTTTAAATTCTCCTAAAAGAACATTGTTGAAGCTAAAATGTTGAACATCAACATCGCTAATGATATTATAACCATAGGAATTGCTTACGATAGAGGCTGTGCCTGTTGCTTGTCCGCCCAATGCAATGAGATATTTTTTAAAGATTAAATCAAAATCTTTTAAGTTGATTTTATTAAACTTTAAATCCAATTTGGTTTGGTGTTTGGATGATAAGGAGCCAAGCAAACGTAAGCGTTTGTTTTTAGAAGTTAATCCCATGTTTTTCACGTAAATACTATCTTTATTGATACTTATATGGTTGAAAGAATCAAAAACATAAGTGGAAGTATCGATGAGAATTGCTCCTTTGTTTACTTGTATAAAATACTCAAGGGGAGATGTAAAACCAAAATTTCCTTGAAGAAAAATATCTTTTAACGTTCTGTTGTACAAGTCTTCTGATTTAGCATAATAAACAATGGTGTCTTTTTTTGTGTGTGTGTTTAATTCTATGTTGCTGAGCAAAGGCAGGGTGTCGTTTGCTATCCAAAATGCACTGCATGAGGCAGTAAGTAAAATGGAGTTTTCTATGTTATGAGATTGAACATAAATGTTTTCACACAATTGACCTTTGACCAATAATGAGGGAATGTTGGCTGATAGTCTGAAATTATGATCCGATTTATTGTAATGAGTGTGAATGTCAATTCCTTTTTTGAGTACTACAGCTGGAAACAAACATTCAAAAAGAGAAATATCATCGCTCATATTTAATTGAATATCTATGTGTTGACTTTTATCGGATACTTTCTTTTCGGTTTCTTTTAGGGCATGGGGTAGGTAGTTGGTAAGTCCGTTTTGTAACATGGGAATCATTTCTTCATATACAAATTTTCCCTTGGTTTTAATGTTTAAAGATTTGGACGATAGGACAATATTTTTGTTTTGCTCTTGGTCTATGTTTACGTTTAATTTGATATTTCCCAATGGATATACGGAATTGTTCTCATAATAGGTAGCGTCTGATATATTGATTTTGCCTACCATGTTGTTGAGTGTATTTCCTTGAAAATTAGCAATAATGCTATTTATATTTACCCTTACATTGGAATCGTTTCTGTAAAGATTGAAATTGCTGAAATTAAAGGTGTCTATATTGGCTATAAACGTGTATTCATTTTCTAAGGAATTGAAGTTTATCAATCCATTTATATTTGCTTTTATATTTTCATCGGGACTTATAAAGCTGAACGATAATTCGTTGTTGTGTAAATCTCCACTTATTTCTATGTCTTTTATGGATGTGTTTCTGTATTCTATTGATTTTATTTCTATATGTCCGGTGTCAATATTTAAGTTGTTGGCATATATTTTTCCAGTAGCTGAAATTTTTCCAACATCTTCGTAATCAACAAGCTGTCCTAATTCAACGTTTTCCACTTCAAAATCTCCACTATATATTATTTGGTTTGTATCGTATTCAAACTCAAAGTTTTTTATGCTTCCATTTCCCAAGGAGGTTTTGAAATTTAGCTTGGCGTTAAAATCGTAATAATAACCCGTATAATCGCCTTCTACTTCCAACCATTTTATGTTTTTTGCTATCTTTGGGAGCAATATGTTTTTTTCGTTGGGTAGGTTTATTTTCTCTATTACAGAGGGTTCTACTTGTAAATGATTAATCTTAGCGGCAATGATGGTGGATTCTATGTAGGGCAGTCCTAATAATTTTACACCTCCCGAAAGATAGTTGTTTTTGTCAACTGTTAAGAGGATGTTTTCGACATTTAATTCAAATAAAGAACCACTTACCTGTTTGGATTCTACGTTTACAATTTCGTCCATTCCTTTGAAAACAGGAACGAAATAAACGAGGTCTAACAAAGATAGGGTAGAGGGGTGTAGTTTGCTGTCGAATATGATTTTATGGTTAAAATCCGAAAAATCCGAATAGGTGTTGTATTTGAATCCAAAGTCAACTTTTATATCCGATTGATTTGGTGTAGTGAATGTTGTGTTTAAGCAATACAATCCAGTGCTGCTTATACGAAGATGTCCTTTGAGTGTGTTTATGGTAAATCCAGAACGTTCTTTACAGCTTAATTCCCTGATTTTAAAGTTTAAACTGTCGCCAATGATGAGTAGCTCATCCATTTTTGTATAAATGCTATCAATTACAATGTTACTGTAATTCCAGTGTCCATCCACATTTGTATCAGCATCTTCTTCGTTATAAAAAGTGAATTTACCTTGTTTTAGGTGGAGGTTTTGTAACGAAATTCGTATGCTTCTTTTAGGTTTCTTTTTAGGTTTAACATAATCGACAAAAAATTGAATGTTTATATTTTCTTCTTCTATGTATTTGGCAATAAGTACTTCTGCATCTTCTGCATAAATGTTTGGGATGCTTAGTTGGTGGCTTATTTTATCGTATTTGGGTATGTCGCATGTTGCATAACAAGCTGCGATAAGTTTATTTCCGTGTTGGTCTTTGAGAATCAGATTTTCGACCACCAAATTTAAGTCCCAATTTAGGTTGAGTTTATCGATAGAAACTTCCGTTTGCATTTCTTTGGATAAATAATCAGCAGCCTTATGAGCCATGTAAGTTTGCACCGAAGGAATGGTAAATACAAGGATTATTATCAACAATAAACCTACTATAGACAGGGTTGTCCAAAGTAGGCATTTAAGTAATATGTTGATAATACGTTTAATCAATGATATATATAAGTTACATTAATACTTATATATAACGAAAAAAAGTAACAAAAAGTTACCTTGAATGTAATTTTAGATTAATACCTGTAGTGTTCTGGTTTATAAGGACCATCTACATTTACTCCTATATAGTCGGCTTGCTCTTGAGTTAGGCGGGTTAATTTCACCCCAATTTTTTCTAAATGCAGGCGTGCCACTTCTTCGTCTAATACTTTTGATAAGCGATAAACTCCTGTATCATAGTCGTTTTCCCATAAATCTAATTGAGCCAACACCTGATTGGTAAATGAGTTGCTCAT
>JAAYRN010000084.1 GCA_012518765.1 Bacteroidales bacterium | reverse complement strand
TCCAGCATTTATCAAAAAAGTAGCCGAAGGTAATTTCGAGGAAGCAGCTCAAATTATTGACAAAGATTCGGCTTTACCTGCAGTTTGTGGTAGGGTATGTCCACAAGAGATTCAATGCGAGGGCTTGTGTATTTTGGGTAAAAAACACGATCCCATTGGTATCGGAAAGTTAGAGCGTTTTGTCGGCGATTGGTCGCGGGAGCATCAATTGGCTTTTGCGGTTCCTACTCATAAAAACGGAAGAAAAGTAGCCGTTGTAGGTAGTGGTCCATCGGGGATAACTTGTGCTAAAGAATTGTTAATTATAGGATATGATGTTACTGTTTTTGAAGCACTACACGAATACGGTGGGGTGTTGGCTTATGGAATCCCTTCATTTCGATTGCCCAAGGGTTCGGTGGTAAAATATGAAATTGAAAATGTAAGCAAATTGGGTGCTGTTTTTGAAAAAAATGTTGTAGTAGGAAAAACAGTAACTATTGATTCATTGATGAAAGACGAAGGATTTGAGGCAGTGTATGTGGCTACAGGAGCCGGACTACCTAATTTTATGAACATTCCGGGTGAGAATTTAAACGGAGTGGTTTCTGCCAATGAGTTTTTGACGAGAAATAATTTGTTATTTGCCTATAAAACAGGTTATAATACCCCCAACTATGTGGGAACTAAGGTTGCTGTAGTAGGCGGTGGCAACGTTGCCATAGATGCAGCCCGTACGGCACTTCGATTGGGTGCCGATGTAGAAATAGTTTACAGACGTTCTGAGGCTGAATTACCTGCACGCTCTGAAGAAATACATCATGCAAGGGAAGAAGGTGTAAAATTTAATTTATTAACCAATCCTGTTGAAATGATAGAAAACGAAAAAGGATGGGTAAAAGCCATGAAATGTGTACGTATGGAGTTAGGCGAACCCGATAAAACAGGTAGACGAAAACCCATAGAAATTCCTAATTCTGAATTTATAATAGAAACGGATATGGTAATTATGGCAAGAGGAACTTCACCCAATCCATTAATAACACAAACTACTCCCGGATTGGATACTAACCACAGAAGTTGTATTGTGATAAACGAAGATACGGGACAAACTTCAAGAGAAGGAATTTTTGCCGGAGGCGATGTGGTAAGTGGTTCGGCTACAGTTATTCTTGCTATGGGAGCTGGAAAAAGAGCTGCCCATGCCATAGATGCCTACTTGAGAAGTAAATAAACAATTTCAGAGTTTTACATTTCTGTTTTCTATGTAGTTTATATAGGCACGGTTCAATGTTTTGTAGCCTCCCGGAGTGGGATATTCTCCAGAAAAATACCAATCTCCTGCATGATTAGGACATGCGTTGTGGAGGTCTTCCACTTTATTATAAATTACTTCCAAAGGTATGTTTGTATTTTCGGGACGCACAAGTTCAGCTATTTTTTGCGATACTTCTTCTACGGTAAAAGGTTTGTATATTTCTTTTACATAATTGATAATATCTTCTTTTGGTTTATTTTCTTGGGCTTTACATTTTTTATAAACGTCTTGTATAATATGTTGTTTCCCTTTTTCTTTGAGTAAAGCAATGGCGGCTTGGAAAGCAATAAAATCACCCAATCGGCTCATATCTATTCCATAAAAATCGGGATAACGTACCTGCGGAGCTGATGAGGCTATGATAAGTTTACGTGGCTGTAATCGATTGAGCATGCGTATAATACTTTGTTTTAATGTAGTACCTCTGACAATAGAGTCATCTAAAATAACAAGATTATCCGTTCCTTTATTTACTACTCCGTAAGTAATATCATAAATATGTGCGGTTAATTCATCTCGTTGTTTATCTTCGGTGATAAAAGTGCGTAACTTGGTATCTTTGACAGCCACTAAATCAAAGCGTGGCATAATGGAAAGTATGTTATCGACTACATCGGGAGTTAAGTTATTTTGATGCTGTAGGATTAGTTCTTTTTTATAGTCATTACAGTGTTTTCGCAATGCATCAAACAGTCCGTTGTAAGCCACTTGTGCCGTATTGGGTATATAGGAAAATATAGTGTTTTTTAGGTCATTATCAATGGCTTTTAAGACATGGGGTAGCAATTGAGCTCCTAATTGTTTTCGCTCTTGGTAAATATCTCTGTCGGTTCCTCTTGAAAAATAGATGCGTTCAAAACTACATTGTTTTGCCGTTGTGGGTGTGTTACATTCTTTAATAGAAACATTTCCATTTCTCTTGATAATAAGTGCATTCCCGCGAGGTATTTCGTGTATATCTTTGATGAAATATTGAAAGCCGTTTGTATGGCTGGTCGTTCGGATGCTGCTACAATCACTTCGTCGTTTTGAAAATAGAATGCGGGGCGTATGCCTGCCGGGTCTCTCAACACAAAGGCATCGCCGTGTCCCAACATGCCGCAAAAAATATAACCACCGTCCCAGTTGCGAGAAGCTCCTTGTAATACTTTTTGAATATCAATATCTTCCTGTATTTTTTTAGAAATATCATACTTGGGAATCCCCTGAGATTTGTATATTTTATACAGGTCGTCGTTTGCTTTATTTACATGATTGGCTATGGTTTCTAATAGTGTAATGGTGT
This sequence comes from Bacteroidales bacterium, assembly GCA_012518765.1. Taxonomy (GTDB): domain Bacteria; phylum Bacteroidota; class Bacteroidia; order Bacteroidales; family WCHB1-69; genus UBA5266. The sequence continues at coordinate 2,610 of JAAYRN010000084.1, read as the reverse complement.
CTCCACTTTCAATGGGGTGTTGTCCGAGCGATACTAAATCGGCAAATAATTCATCGGAATTGGTTAGGTGAAAATTTCCCGCAACAACTATGCTGCGCGAAATCCATGTATTGTTGATAATGAAAGGATGTACAGAGGTAATGTCGTTTTTTCCGCAGGTACTATAACGCAAATGTCCTAACAATAATTCGGATGAAAACTCTATGTTTTCTTTTAACCATTGTGGGTCTTTTAGTAGGTGAGGGGTTTCGTTAGCAATGCCTTGTATCTTTTGATACGTAGGAGTAAAACAATCTTGAATGGGAGTAGATGAGTTTGAACGAGCCCGATTTATATAGCGTAATCCTAACTTTTGGTCAAATTTAATGCCTGCAATTCCAGCTCCATCTTGCCCTCTGTTGTGTTGCTTTTGCATCAATAAGTACATTTTATTAAATCCCCAAAAGGAAGACCCATATTTTTCAATGTAATAATCCATGGGTTTTAATAATCTTAAAAGGGCTATACCGCATTCGTGTTTCAATACATCGCTCATATTGTGATAGAATTATATGTTTTAATTATTACACATACAAGACTTTATTAGATAAAATGAATTGATTGTATGTTTTTTTATCTGCAACTGTATATGTGTTTTTAATAAGATGCAAATGTACATAAAATTCCCCTATTTATACAGAAATATGTGAAAAATCGTTTGAAATTCGCAAAGTTTTATTGTTTGCTTTTATTGTTTTTTAGTGGAAAATAGGTTTTTATGTTTGGAAATTTGTGTTATAGATACGCCTATAATGACTAAAATTCCACCTATGATTTGATAGTGTTGCAGCGTTTCACCCAAAATTATTACACCTCCGATTATGGTTATAATTGGGCTTAAGTTATTAAACACAGCAATTTGCGAAGCTGGTATTTTACTTAAAGCAAAATTGGTAAGAAAAGAAGTAAGTACAGATGAAAGTATTCCCAAATATAAAATAGCCCATATAAATTCTGGATGTATCAAAGGGTCAAAAAAAGTACTTATTGTGTTGTTTTGTAGATGGTAAATTATACTCCAGCTATTGAAAACAATAAAAGCCAAAAGGGTCATCCAAACAGTAATTTCTAAGGTGGAAAATTGCAAACTGATTTTTTTTCCTAAAGCGTAATAGGCTACCAAAGAAAAAACAGATAAAAGCAATAATATCACACCTTTGAGTGAGGTGTTTTCTGAGTAGTTTCCCGTTCGATATACAATATAAAGTACACCCAAAACGGATAAAACAATGCCCAACTTTTGAAGTAAGTTTGTTTTTTCTTTTAGAAAAATACCAGCAACAATTAATGTGATTATGGGAACAGTTGCAAATATAATTCCCGCTTCACTTACTGTACTATACTCTAATCCAAATGTTTGAAAAGCAAAAAACAAAAAAGGATACAGCAAAGAAAGCAATAATAAAGATTTAGCCTTAGCCCAATTAAGCGGAGAAAACTTTAAAACTCTAAACATCCATAAAAAACCGATTGAAATAGCACCGAATGTAAAACGGTGGGCTAATAAATCCAATGCACTGGCGTATTTTAATCCAATTTTAACAAAAATAAACGACAATCCGATGATGATAGTCATGAGGGTTAAACCGAAATATGCTTTTTGTTTAGTGGAAGTATTTTGCATAGAATTATTTTTTACAGTGTTTTTTTTATTATAATTTCTTTTTTTTGCAATCATTACTACAGCCAACGCTTTAATACTTTGTTTATTATTTACTTTTACATTTTCAGTTAATTACATTGATTGTTTCAAATGTATTATTACAATTTTATATGTGTTTATAGAGGTTTTTTTTATAAATAATTTATATACCTTTGCATTTGTAAGTTGTATTTATAAAATCATAAAGGTAGGTGCAGGAAATTAATTCTATTTACGATTTGGTTAAGCATTTTGCTGAATATACGTCTCGTTCGGTGTTTTTAACAGGAAGGGCAGGGACGGGTAAAACTACTTTTTTATATGATTTAAAGTCTATTACACAAAAACAAATCGCCGTAGTAGCTCCTACAGGTGTAGCGGCTATTCATGCGGGAGGTGTTACCATGCACTCTTTTTTTCAATTACCATTTACGCCTTATGTTCCAACGCCAGAGGGAAGAAGGCATTTATTGGAAAAAATAAAAATGACATCGCTAAAACGTAAGATTATACAAGAATTGGAACTGCTTGTTATCGATGAAATTAGCATGGTTAGAGCCGATGTATTAGATGCTGTTGATACTATTTTACGTTATGTACGCTACCGCAGAAACGAGGCTTTCGGAGGGGTGCAAATCTTATTTATCGGAGATATGTATCAATTGGCTCCTGTGGCTCAAAACGAAGAATGGAGGTTGCTATCTCCCTATTATCAAACTCCTTATTTCTTTCACAGTAAGGTAGTTGCAGAAAATCCTCCCTTGTATATAGAATTTGATAAAATATACCGTCAAAAGAATCAATCGTTTATAAAATTATTAAACGAGGTGAGAAATAATCAACTGTCAGACAAAGGAATGGAGTTGTTGTTGAGTCGGTTTAAACCTAATTTTAAACTTTCTAAAAAAAACAATCACATTGTACTGACT
>JAAYRN010000083.1 GCA_012518765.1 Bacteroidales bacterium | reverse complement strand
ATAATTTTCATGGAAGACACGAATACGTGGTATTTGAATCTATGGTAAAAGCTACTGAGGTTATCATAAATATTGTAAAAGAATATGTTAATCTAAAAAAATAAAAGAGTTTGTTTGCTGATTTTGTGAAAAATAATTGTTTCTTATTGCGAATTTTAATACCTTTGTTATGAATTTAATAAAAGTAATCAAATTCACAAAACAGATTGAATGTTATGTGATTATAATAAATTAACGAAAATGAAAAATGTATGTATTTTAGGTGCGGGTTTGGTTTCTATGCCAATTATTCGCTATTTATTAGAAAAAAACTACAAAGTAACTGTTGCTTCCAACGAATTAGAAAACGCAAAAAAAGAATTTAGCGATAAACCTAACGCAAATCTAATCTTATTCGATATTAACGATGCAGCACACCTAAATGCTTTGGTGCAAAGCAATGACATCGTAGTAAGTTTACTGCCTTATGCCTTTCATACACAGGTTGCCAAAGTCTGTATTGAACATAAAAAACACTTGATAACTGCCTCTTACATACAGCCTGAAATGCAAAAATTAGATGATGCTGCTAAGAAAAACGGTGTATTGTTGTTAAACGAATTAGGCTTAGACCCCGGCATCGATCACATGTCAGCCATGCGTATCATCGACCATATACACAACAAAGGCGGAAAAGTAGAAGAATTTTACTCATTATGTGGAGCATTGCCAGCACCCGAAAGCTCTCGCGAAAATCCATTTAGGTATAAATTTTCATGGAGTCCCAAAGGAGTTGTGTTGGCAAGCAACAGCAGTGCGGTGTATAAAAAACAAAATAAAATCATAGAAACACCCACCGAAAATTTATTCAAAGATATTTTTACGGTAGATTTTCCCGGAGTAGAAACCTTAGAAGCCTACCCCAACCGAGACTCCTTGTCGTACATAGATATTTATAAAATACCGGAAGTAAAAACCATGTTCAGGGGAACGCTAAGGTATAGCGGATGGTGCGAAAGTTTAGACGCTTTAAAACAACTAAAACTTACCCTTCCCGAAAAAGAAGACATGACAGGACTTACTTATGCACAATATATTGCCTCTAAAATAAAGTCGAATAATACCGACCAGCTAAAACAGAAAATAGCTGATTATTTACAAATATCCGTAGACTCGGTAGCCATACAATCCATAGAATATTTGGGCTTACTATCCGATAAACCCATGAACAGAACCATGGATTCGGCTTACGAAATAACCTCCGATGCGATGATAAACAAAATGATGAAACAAGCCCACGAAAGAGACATGAGTGCCATGCAGCATTATTTTGTAGCTCGTTATCCAGACGGAACTACCGAAATGATAACCTCTCGCTTATTAGATTTTGGAATACCAAATGGCGATACTTCCATCGCCCGAACCGTAGCACTGCCCGCCGCATTAGCGGTTGAAATGTTAGCAAAAGGTGAATTAAACCTAACAGGAGTATACAGACCCGTTGTCCCCGAAATTTACAATACAATATTAAACAGACTGACAACGTTAGGGATAGAAATGGAAGAACAGTTCGGATTGGATGTGAAAAATATGATTGATAGATAAATAAATTAAAAAAACTTCTAACATGTTATCTCAAAAACAGCAATTAAGATTAACTCAAAAATTATCTCCAAAGCAAATTCAATTGATGAAATTGCTCCAAATTCCCAGCGTTTCTTTGGAACAAAGAATCAAGCAAGAATTAGAGGAAAATCCCGCATTAGAAGCCGATGATTTTGAAGATAACTATACGCAAGATGAACATGAAACCACTGACGAATACGAAGAAAGTACACTAAGCGATAATGAAGACAGCCCCAATGATTTAATAGCCGATTTGGACGAATATTTCTACGATGAAAACTACGAGGATATAGGAGGCTATAGGGGAACCGTTAGAAAAGATAATTCGGACGATATGCCCAGGGAAATACCCTATGTTTCACACGAAAGTTTTCAAGAAAACTTGCTTAAACAGTTGGGAATGTTCAATCTTACTTCCGAAGATTTAAAAATAGCAGCCTACATTGTCGGTAATATTGACGAAACGGGCTACTTGCAATCTACCGCCAAAGACATGGTAAACGATCTATTGTTTAATATGCGTATTGTAACAACGGTAGAAAAAGTACAACGCATTATCAACGAAGTGATTCACTCCTTAGACCCCCCGGGAGTAGGGGCTATATCGTTACAGGAAAGTTTGCAACTACAGTTGAACAGAATGGAAGAAACGCAAGAAGTTATTACTTCCAAAAAGATTATCAACAACTATTTCAATGAATTTATCAAAAAACACTACGATAAAATCAAACAACGATTGCATTGTACACAAGAAGAATTAGATGCCTCGTTGGCTGTTTTGTTGAAATTAGACCCCAAACCCGGTATGATTTCCAACGACATTCAACGCGGAGCTGCCTATGCAACACCTGATTTTGTAGTATATTTAAACGAAAAAGATGGAAGCCTAACCCTTACCCTTCCTAATTACAACATACCCGAACTAAGAGTACGAAGAACCTACGCCAATTTATACAATGAAATAAAAGACAAAAAGAACATTACCCAAGAAGATAGAAAAAATGCCTTGGAATTTGTAAAACAAAAAGTACTGGCAGCCGAATGGTTTATCGACTCCATAAACCAAAGAGAAAATACACTGTATCGCACCATGTCGACCATTATGAGTTACCAAAAAAAGTTTTTTCAAACAGGAGATGAAACTTATATAAAGCCTATGATACTGAAAGATATAGCCGATAAAATAGACATGGATATATCTACGGTTTCGCGTGTGGTTAGTAGCAAATATGTATTGACTCCCTACGGACTTTATGCCTTGAAATTTTTCTTTTCCGAATCCATGCAAACAAAGGACGGAAACGAAGTATCCTCGCGTAAAATTAAAAAAATACTGTCAGACGCAGTAAAAAACGAAGATAAAACCAAACCCCTTACCGACGAAGCTCTGTGTAAAGTATTAAATAAAAAAGGCTACGCCATAGCCAGACGTACCGTTGCTAAATACCGCGAACAATTAGGTATTCCCGTTGCAAGAATGAGAAAATAAGATTTTTCTTATTTCACCCATTTTTTATTTATGAGGTAGTGAGCTATTTGTACGGCATTGGTAGCGGCTCCTTTGCGTAAATTGTCGGCTACAATCCACATATTCAAGCAGTTTTCTCTTGAAAAATCGCGTCT
>JAAYRN010000082.1 GCA_012518765.1 Bacteroidales bacterium | reverse complement strand
TCTCTAATTGATTGTAACAAAAAATCAGAAGTTTTACTTTGGTTGCCTACTCAACATATGTATCGGTTTTCCGACAATGGAACACCCGAAGCATTACTTGATTTTATTGAAGAATTAACCCAATACAAAGAATGGAAACCAAGTGATAGTGTTTGGAAGTTCATCAATCAATTAAAAGAAGGCTTTCAATCTTGCATTGGAAACAATTATTTTGTCGATAATTTTTCAATCAAGAAAGATGAGAGCACTGTTTTTTGTCTGTTTTTCTTCACAACGCATATTAAAGGATTTGAAAAAATGCTTGAAGCTAAATGGGAAATTGACACAGAAAATGGTTGCGGTTGGGAATACACAGGAAATATACCTACATTATTTTACGAACAAAAAACTAACGATTTAGAAGAAAAATTAAAAGTCTTTTTGAAAGGCAATAAACATTTCAATGGAGAAGTTTATGAGTTTACATTAAGACAAGGATATTTACCCAAACACACGAATGAGATTTTTGAACAATGGCAGACACAAAATATTTTAAATGTTTTTTTAGCAGACGGTAGTAAAGCTCGAAAAAAATCATTTTATATCAAATATTTTCAGTCTTCAAATCCCGATAACAAGAAAGTTTATTTTGAATTAAAATAGTATGGCACAATCAAGTATAGAATGGACAGAAATGACTTGGAATCCCACAACAGGCTGTACTAAAATTTCAGCAGGTTGTAAGTTTTGTTATGCAGAGGTAATGTCAAAACGACTGAAAGCAATGGGTATTGATAAATACAAAGATGGTTTTAAAGTTCGCGTTCACCCCGAAGCATTAAATATTCCATACACTTGGAAGTCGTCCAAAGTTGTTTTTGTAAATTCTATGAGTGATTTATTTCATAAAGACATTCCTCTTGACTTTATAAAACAAGTTTTTTACATTATGAATGATAATCCTCAACACGTTTTCCAAGTATTAACCAAAAGAGCGGACAGACTTTTAGAATTACATAAACATTTAAAATGGACACACAATATTTGGATGGGTGTTTCGGTCGAAGATAATCGAGTTATTGAACGAATTGATTTTTTAAGGAAAACGAAAGCGAAAGTTAAGTTTCTATCTCTTGAACCACTAATTGGACCTTTACCAAATCTGAACTTAAAGAAAATAGATTGGGTTATTGTTGGTGGTGAAAGTGGACACAAACCAAGACCAATGAAGCCTGAATGGGTCATAGACATACAAGAACAATGTAAAAAAGCAGAAGTAGCATTTTTCTTTAAACAATGGGGAGGACGAAATAAGAAAGCAACAGGCAGATTATTGAATGGGCGAACTTATGACGAAATGCCCGAAATTATGGAGATAGAAAAGGGAGCAAAATAAACCAAACACACAAGCCATACACATTTGCGATTCGCACAAACCAATCATACACAGCAAACTTAATTGATATTATTTAAAATAAAACAAGGATATTCTTTTTTTAGAATACCCTTGTTTTTGTGTGGAGCATACGAGAATCGAACTCGTCACCTTTTGACTGCCAGTCAAACGCTCTAGCCAAATGAGCTAATGCCCCATTTTTTAGACCCTGCAAAAATATAAAAAATTAGCACATACTGTGTCTTTTTTTATTTTAAACGTTCTACTAAACCATATATTATCTCATTATCCTCATATACAGAAATATAAGCATTAGAGAAATAAACATCTCTTGCTTGATCGGGATACCATAAATAAGTTTTCAAACGTACATTTCTCATCTTTCTACTATTTTTTATCAATAATTCATAGCGTAAAGGGATATAGACGTATTGTTTTTGTTGGGCTTTTCGGGTTATATTTTTGGTTTCTACTCCTCGCCAGTCTAATAATTTATCTTTATACCATGTTTCCAGCACAAGGTATGCATTGGAATTTGTATCTTTACTTTGGTATTCTGCTGCTACACAAATCAATACGTAACGAGAAGGACTTATTTCAGACAAATACAATTCATCAATCGTTATAAAGTCAATCGTAGAGTCTAAAGAAACCGTATCTAATAAAATATGGCGAGTATATAAAGGTTTAAACTTAATAACTTGTTTTTGTGGTATTTTTGAAAACAATATAATTTCTGTAGTAAAACATTTTTCAATAGAAAGCACATAGGGGTATATCTCCTTAATCATTGCCAATTGCACATCGCTCAACCCTCCAACTAACAAATAATCACTTTGTTGTTGTTGTAACAATGTGTGAAATGATTTATCTGTCAGGGCATATTCCCTATAAAGTAAATTAGGTATATGTTCGTTGTATTTTCGTTCGTAGTAACTCAAAAATGGTATCTCCATGTTTAGCATGATTCCAAGTTGCTGATTCCCACATTTGTTTTTACATTCAATTGCTTTTTTTGCCGATATTTCAAACCATTGTTGTCGCATCAGTTCATAATGTCGTCTTTCTACAAGCAAACTATACAACATGGCAATTAACATCAACAATAAAAATATTTTTTTCAATACATTAAAATTACTGTCAATCATTGAAAATAAGAATAGTAAAACAAAGGGAAAAGAAAAAATCAACACATTAAACTGTAAAACAGGATTGATATGAATAGAATAAAAATAGGCTACAAACAAAGGAATTAAAAAAAGTAATACACTCAACACTTGTTTTTTCCAAACATATTGCCATTGTTTTCTATTTTTGAAAGCGTAATAAAAAACAACAATAGCCACAATTACATATACATAAATAGAAAAATGGAAAATATACTTGAAGTACATTTCAAAAAAAACAGGCGTAGGTTTTCCTAACCAACCATCAGCACCTCCTACTCCTCCTAACTGCATCTGTTTTAACAATATAGGTAAATGAGGAAGGTATAAAACAAGAGCAAACAAACAAGCCAATATGTATTTCCAAATGTGTTTTTTCTCCGCCATAGCCAGTCCAGCTACTCCCAATAAAAAAGCAAAAAACATAGAAAACTGATGAGTATAAGCACATAAAGCAGCTGACAACCCCATTATTATCATGTTTTTAAGCGTATATTTTTGTTCAAAAATCAATAAAGACCAATACCTTATCATTAATAATGAAAAGAACAAACCCACTACATAGGGACGAGCCACTACACTGTGAAATATAATATATTGACTTGTAGTAAAATAAGCTGCTATAAACAAACCTACATTTGCATTAAACCATTGTTTACCAATTTGATACGACAGTGGAATAATGGCTATTCCCAATATCAAAAAAGGGAATCGTATGGCTATTTCGGAAAAACCAAAACATTTTGTCCACAGCCAAACAAAAACCTGAACACCAGCAGGATGTCCTTCGCACAATACACCCAACTGTATTAATTCTCTGAAACTTTGATAGTGTAAACGAGACTCTACACTCAATTCATCGTCTGTAAAAGGGATGTTCCATATTCCGTATAAACGAAGGACCACACCTAAGAATACAATTCCTAACAACCATATTGTTGACGAATTACGCTTATAGTATTGATTTATTGATTTATAAACAGTAACTACAGACATTGTACTAAGTGCATATTTTTATTCCCAAGTAAAAAGTCTTTAATCGGCATGCGTTTTTTTCCTACTAATTGTATTTCGTCCACATAAATATATCCATCGGAACAAGGGATACGTACATACGATTTATTATCTGTTTCGACAAGTCCTACGGTCGCATGATGTTTTTCGACAACCGCTTGGCTTTTATAAATTTTCATCGTTTCTTTTCGCTTATTCTTAGCCACAAACACGGTGTAAGCCACTGGATAAGGCGACAAACCTCGTATTAAATTATGTATTTGATTAGCGGATTGATTCCAATTAATTTTACCATCTTCTTTGAAAAGTTTGGGTGCGTATTTTAAGGTATCGGAATGTGCTTGCTTAGTTTCTTTGTATGTATTTGTTTCTATTTGTTCCAAGGTTTCCAATACGGTTATTTCCCCTATTTCCAACAATTTATCGTGCAAGCTACCGGCATTATCTTCTTCTTCAATAGGAACTTCTTTGGATATAATTAAATTGCCTTCGTCTATTTTTTCGTTAATAAAAAAAGTACTTACTCCTGTCGTGGTTTCACCGTTTATGATAGCCCAATTAATGGGTGCTGCTCCTCTGTATTGCGGTAAAAGTGAAGCGTGTAAATT
>JAAYRN010000081.1 GCA_012518765.1 Bacteroidales bacterium | reverse complement strand
CTTGTGGATAGCATCCATAAAATATACATCCAAAACAGAACATGTCATATTGTTGACACAGCTTGATAGGCAAGGAAAACAAATGGAAAACATAGAACTGTCTTTCGATAAAAATTATAGAATAAATCATTATCGAATGACACATATCAATAAAAATAAACAATTGATAATAGGTACGTATATAAATGAAAGTGAATCTCATAAAATGCGATACGGAGAAGTTATCAATACGGGTGTTTTCTCGGTACTTATTAAAAATGGGATTGCCGAAGAACCACAGTTTTACAACTTTTTACTGTTGAGTAGTCAGTTTGACAAACAAAAAGTATCAGGCTCTGCAAAAAAAGAAACATCACTGAATTTGCAATTGGTATTGAATGAAATAACAAAAAATGATAGCATTAATGTATTTGTAGGAGAGGTGTTTTATCCTGAATATAGACAAGAATATGCAGCTAATTACGGAATGTATGGTTATACAACTGCTCCAACTTCTGTGTTCGCTGGTTATCGTTATCAATTGGCTTATGTGTTGACTTTCAGCAATACAGGTGAATTGATTTGGAACTCACAGTTGCAATATAGTAATTTATTGGTAAAAAGTACACGAAATGTTTTACATGCTTATGTAGATGACAACAACGATGTGTTATTGTATTATGGTGTTGGTGCTGAAATAATTACAACAATCCTCAATGGCAGAAATATTGTACAGCCTACAGAAAATATGCCTATCGAAATGTTATCTCCCACAGATCGTATTGTAACACAATATACTACCCATTTAAAACATTGGTACGATAATAACTTTATTTATTACGGGTATCAAGTCGTAGCTGGGAGTAGGGGAAGTAAAAAAACAGCTCGTCGCAGAAATATTCTTTTCATCAATAAGTTAGCGTATAGATAGAATGTTTCATTCATTGTCTTCGGCATACCAAGTTGCAAATGAGCTTTGTGTCTCGGAAAGCTGTATGTGATGTAATTTAACGTATGCAGGTAAGTGTAATTTTAATTCTTTAGCAAATTCCACCAAAAGCTGCTCGCTTGTGGGCTGATAGTCCACAACAATAATGTTTTTATAATTGGTTTTTAAAAGTTTGAGTAACTCGGGGTCGGTTTTTTTGTTTAAAATCAATGCATGGTCGTAGCGTTTGATAATGTGTTTTTCGACTATGTTTTTTAAATCTGAAAAATCCATTACCATGCCTTTTTGTGCAGGATTGGTGTGTTGGTTAATGTTTCCACTTACACAAACTTCTAATTGATACGAATGTCCATGTATATTCTTACACAAACCTTTATAGTCGATAAGGGCGTGTGCCATTTCAAAATGAAAAATTTTTGTAACTCTAATTTTAGCCATTGGTTATGGTGGTTTATAATGTTAATAATTTTTGAGTAAAATAGTTTTTATTTACTTTGACAAGGTTTATGTGTTTACTTTTTTACCTTTTTCTCAGTTTTCACTTTACATCCTACAGAAACTATATTGTCAAGGTCGTAATACTGTGTAAGTTGTTGTATGGTAAAGTTATACATTCCTACATCAGCCAGTTCCTTCTCTGAATGGATAACGGCTTCTATACGTCTGTTGTTGTCTATTTTATCACCCATATAACCGTGTTCGTTTTGTATTAAAAACACATATCGAATAATACTTTTTTGTCCATTAGGATAAGTTAAAACAGTATTTATAGGCAAGGTTTCATAGGGAAATCCTTCGCGATAAGTAAGTATAATTGAAAAGCTGTGGGTGTATTTTATTTTTTTTATTTCGGGAGTAAATTCAAGTATATTAAATCTATTCCATTGATAATCTGGGAAGTTTATGGTTTTTTCATACAATAGTTTTTGATTTGTACAGGATGTAATACCTATTAAAAAAACAAAGCTGAATAAAATGATTTTTTTCATGATAAATATTTTTATTTTTTTCTAAAGTAAAGGTCTATGGATACACCGGTAAAATTCCAAATTGAGCGAATTTTGTTTTCTAAAAAACGTTTGTAATCCTCTCGTACATATTGTGGTAAGTTGCAAAAAAACACAAACTGGGGATGAGCCGTAGGTAGTTGGGTTATGTATTTGATTCTAATAACCTTATCTTTTTGCATAGGAGGTGGGTTTTGTTTTACAATTTCCAACAACGTATTATTTAATTCGGAGGTGCTAATTCTACGTTTTGTATTTTCGTACACTTCCATAGCAGATTCTAACACATTGAAAATACGTTGTTTTTTTATAACGGAAATGAAAAATATAGGGACATCGTTGAAAGGGGCTATTTTGCGGCGAATGCTTGTTTCAAAGTCGCGTAAAGTGTTGGTCGATTTTTCAATCAAATCCCATTTATTAACAGCAATAACAACTCCTTTTTTATTTCGCTGTGCCAAACTTAATATGTTTAAGTCTTGTGCCTCAAATCCTTGTGTTGCATCGCACATCACTATACATACATCGCTACTTTCTATAGCCCGTACGGTTCGCATAACCGAATAAAATTCTATATTTTCGTCTACATTTTTCTTTTTGCGTAAGCCAGCCGTGTCTACCAAGTAAAAATCAAATCCAAATCCCTTGTAGCGGGAGTAAACAGAGTCGCGAGTAGTGCCAGCAAGGGGAGTAACAATATTTCTATCGTTTCCTAAAAAAGTATTGATAATAGATGATTTCCCTACATTGGGTCTACCTACAACAGTGATTTTAGGAATGTTTTCTAAATCTTCTTCCTCTGTGTTATGGGTAAAATGCTGTACCACACTATCTAATAAATCACCTGTTCCACTTCCAGAGCTTGCTGAAATAGCAAAAAGATGTTCAATGCCTAAGGCATAAAATTCCATGTGGTCGTTGTAGTTTAAAGCAGAATCTATTTTGTTTACTACTAAGTAGACAGGTTTATCACTAATTCTTAGCATTTTAGCAATATCTTCATCCATGGGAGTTATGCCTTCTCTGCCGTCTACTAAAAATAAGATTACATCAGCTTCATCTATAGCTAAGTGTACTTGTTTTTTTATTTCATTTTCATAAATATCTTCTGAATTATCTATGTATCCACCTGTATCAATTACTGAAAATTCATAGGATGTCCATTCCGATTTACCGTAGTTCCTGTCGCGTGTAACTCCAGACACGGAGTCAACAATGGCTTGTCTTGTCCCTACTAATCGATTAAATAAAGTTGATTTTCCGGTGTTGGGTCTTCCTACTAAGGCTACTATGTTTTTCATTTCGATTGTTTTTTAGTACTATAGGATATGTAATTACATTGCCATTTGCTTTTTTAATAAGTAAAATCTTAACAAAGACAAAGGTACAACAAAGAATTGATATATGTTATTGTTTGGGTTCAAAAATAACTTAACCGTTCATAGATATTAAAAACTCTTCGTTAGAGTTTGTAAAAGCCATTTTAGATTTTAAAAACTCCATAGCTTCTACGGTATTCATGTCAGCCAAATGATTTCTCAATATCCAAATGCGTTGTAGCATTTCTTTGTCGTGTAGGAGGTCATCTCTGCGTGTGCTGGAGGAAACGATGTCGATAGCCGGGAAAATACGTTTGTTAGATAATTTTCTATCTAATTGTAGCTCCATATTACCCGTTCCTTTAAATTCCTCAAAAATAACTTCATCCATTTTTGAACCGGTGTCTATCAGCGCGGTAGAAATAATGGTCAAGGAACCTCCATTTTCAATTTTTCGGGCTGCACCAAAAAAACGTTTGGGTTTTTGGAGGGCATTGGCTTCTACTCCTCCTGAAAGTACTTTTCCAGAAGCGGGAGCGATGGTGTTAAATGCTCTTGCTAAACGTGTTATAGAATCTAATAAAATACAAACATCGTGTCCGCATTCTACCATTCGTTTGGCTTTTTCTAATACAATGTTGGCTATTTTGACATGGTGGTCGGCGGGTTCGTCAAAAGTAGAAGATATAACTTCAGCTTTTACACTGCGTTCCATGTCGGTAACTTCTTCCGGTCGCTCGTCAATCAATAAAATAATTAAATATATTTCGGGGTGATTGTAGGCTATAGCATTAGCTACTTCTTTGAGTAGTACAGTTTTACCTGTTTTAGGTTGTGCTACAATCAATCCGCGCTGTCCTTTCCCAATGGGAGCAAACAAGTCTATAATGCGTGTTGAAATACTTGATTCGGGATGTCCTGTCAATTTTATTTTTTCATCGGGGAAGAGGGGTGTTAAAAAATCAAAGGGTATACGGTCTCTTACAGCATCAGGTGTTTTCCCATTGATAAGATCTACTTTTAAAAGAGGGAAAAACTTTTCACTGTCTTTGGGTGGACGTATTAATCCTTGTACGATATCGCCCGTTTTCAATCCAAATAGTTTAATCTGAGATTGAGATACATATATGTCGTCGGGGGAGTTTAGGTAGTTGTAATCGGAAGAGCGTAAAAATCCAAAACCATCGTTTGCTACTTCCAAAACTCCTTCGCCCACAACATTTCCTAAAAATTCAATGTTTTTGGGAATAAAATAAAAAGGCTGAGCAGGAGGAATGGGTTTGTGTTTTCTTTCTTCTTTAGGTTCTGTTGGATTTGCTTTTTCCTCTTGAGTATCAGATACTTTTTTATCAGTTTCAGTTTTTATATTTTCTTCTTTCGACTGAGCAGTTTTTTCTGTTGTTTCTGTGTCTTTAGTTTCTATTTCTGTCTCTGTATTTTCTGTTTCGGTAGAATAGCTTGTATTGCTTTCTTCATCCTTTATAGGAACAGCTTTAACTGTCAGTCTTTTGCGTTTCTTTTTTTCTGGCTTATTCTCTTCTTCTACAGCTAAGGGTTCTGCTGTTGATTTTTCCGTATGAGGTGCTTCTTTTGCTTCCGTCTCTTCCTTTTTTTTGGGTTTAGTGGTGGTTTTTCTTGTTTTTTTCTCAGTGGTTTCTTTCTCTGATTTCTCTTCAGAGATTAATTCTGTTTTATTTACTTGTTCCATACTGTAATTATGTAATAATGTAGTTTATTATTTAAAGGTTAATAATGCTAAAAACTTTAAATCAGTTTTGTTTTTATTAAAATAATATGAATGAAAGATTTATATTAAATCATTGAAATCAAGAATATATACTTTTTTGATGATATACGATTTTTTTTGTGAGTTATGATGTTTTTAAACATGCATTTTTTGTCGTAAATGACATGGATAATTTTTAAAGAGGCTTTTAAAATTATCGTTGCAAAAGTAGTTTTTTTTTCAATATAAAATCGTGATTTATAAAGAAACATGCATTTTTTTTTGTGAATACATTTTATTTCTTTTGTTTAAACCTGAAAATCAACAATATAAACGTTGTGTAAATTACATGCACATTTTGTGAAAATTGAATTTACAGCCATAATACATTAGTAATAGCCATATTATCAAAATAAAAGCAGAAACGAAGTAGTATGATTTCTTCTTTGACTTGTGTCGAATGATAAATACTAATAAGAACATCGAAAAAATACCTCCTAATAGTTCAATGGCATGTAAATGACTTTCTCTGACTCTTCGTCTTTGCTTAGTAGCATTGATTTTATCTTCTATAAATAAAACAGAACCAATGATGTTTATTGTTATAAAGTAAATGAGTAAGATCATGCTGTAGCTATCATATTTTTATTGTACAAAGATAGTATAAAAAAATGAATACATTTCTGAACAATTTGAATTGAAAATTGTATATTTATTTATAAAGCAGGTCAAGTCTAAAGGTTGTTAAATTTAGTTACATGTCGACAAAAAAATATAAGATAGGCATAGTCCTCAGTGGAGGAGGAGCGAAAGGATTTGCTCATTTGGGTGTATTACAAGCCATGTATGAAAATAATATCAAGCCCGATATTATAGCAGGAGCCAGTGTAGGTGCTATTGCAGGTGCTTTATACGCAGATGGATACACTCCTTTGGAAATGTTGTCCATGTTTAAAGACAATTCGTTTTTCAATCTCATATCGCCAAAAATTAATAAAAATAGTTTTATGAAAAGTGATAAATTGAAAAAGAAAATGCAATCTTTACTCCATGCACAAACCTTTGAAGACCTTCAGATTCCTTTGGTTTTATCAGCATCGAATTTAACCTGTGGTAGGGTTGCATATTTTAAATCAGGGAAATTGTTAGACAAGGTTTTAGCATCGTCAAGTATACCTGTTTTATTTAATCCTATCCTCATCAATGAGGAATATTATGTAGACGGAGGAATGTTTGATAATTTTCCAGTAGAACAAATCAGAGATAAATGTGAGTTTGTGATAGGCAGTCATTTACATCCTTTTAAAAAGCAAGAAAACATAAAAACATTGAAACAAAATATAGAACGCACCATTACTTTGATTTATGAAACACATGGCTGGAAAAAAGCCAATCAATGCGATGTGTTTATTGAACCCAAAGGTTTATCCGATTTTTCTATTTTTGATGTGCGTAAAGGTTTGAAAATGTATGAAATAGCCTATATGGAAACTCAAAGAGTTTTACAAGAAAATGCGGTTGTTTTATAAATCTATCAACATAATTGAAAATAGTT
>JAAYRN010000080.1 GCA_012518765.1 Bacteroidales bacterium | reverse complement strand
TAGTTTTGTCAAGTTTGTATTGCAATCCGTAGAGTTTATTTGTTAATTCAAACACACCACCTTTTACATTTTCTAATTCAAAGTATGGTTTTACTTCTTGTTCGTCAAAATTGTATTTTTGATTTTTCAGTTGATTGGCATAAAAACTCCAATCCCATCGTTGTAAGTCCTTGTTTAGAGTGGAAAACTCTTGTAATTCAGTCGTTTCTATTAGAGCTGCCTCTCGCGATGTTTGAATCATTCGCTTCAAGAAATTCATCACGGTATCTTTATCTTTTGCCATTCTTGTTTCCAATACATAATCGGCATAGGTAGGATAGCCCAATAAATTAGCCAATGCCAAACGTTTATTGGCAAGTTGTACAACTACATCTGAATTGCTATTATTTCCATAAAATCCTCGACTATTGTAAGCTATGTATAGTTTTTTACGTAAATCACGATTTTCAGCATATTTCATAAATGCGATATAACTTGGAGCACTCAAGTCGAACACCCATCCTTCCAAATTTTGAGCCTTTGCTTTAGCAGCAGCAATTTGTTTTTCTTGCTCAGGAACTCCTTTCATGTCGGCGGAATTAGTTATATGTAAGAAGTAATCGTTAGTAGCGGCTAATACATTGTCTTTAAATGTTAACGATAATTTACTCAGTTCGCGGGTAAGTACTTCATATTGCTTTTTTTGTTCTGGATTTAAGTTTGCACCTGCACGTGTAAAACTCAAGTAGGAGTTTTTAAGAAGCATTTTTTGCTCGCTTGTAAGTTCAAGTTCCGCTTGTTTGTCATAAACCTCTTTTACGCGTAAAAATAAAGCCTCATTTAAACTAACATAATTTTGATAATCAGTAACTAAAGGGATAATCTCTTTAGCTACATCTTGTAAGTCTTTGCTTGCGTTGGCTTCTAAAATATTGAAAAATATACCCGATATTCGCGACAAGGTAGCTCCCGACCTTTCAAGAGCTTCTATAGTATTTTCAAAAGAAGGAGTTTCTTTGCAACGAGTTATTTCGTCAATTTCAATTTTAGCTTCGGTTATAGCCGAAGTAAAAGCAGGTAAATAATGAACAGTTCTAATTTGCTGAAAAGGAGGAGTTTCAAAAGGAGTGTTCCACGGAGCTAATAGAGGATTAAATTCTACATTTTGTGATTTCATATAAGACGTGAGCATTATAATGTTTACTACTAAAATAAATATACGTTTCATTGTTTTTTTTCTGCAAAATTACAATTTTTAAAAATACTAATGCCTCATGCCTTTTTAATTTAATAATTAATTGTACTTTTGCAGTAGCAATTTACGAATGAGCGTATATGTTACATAAAAGAAACTATATATTAAGTGCTTTATTTGCATCTTTTTTTATTTTAACTTTTACCCACTGTAAAACACAGGTACAAGTGGAAGTAGAAAAACAACAATCGGAACGCAGAGCAAGGGAAAAAGCTGACGAAAGGCAATATAAAAAAGAAGTAAAGCAACACATGAAAAAACAAAGCAAATCGACACGAAAAATGATGCGAAAAAGTAGAAAGAAAAGTAACAAAGCCGTAGGAAAAACAATTGGTAAAAATCGAAATAGAACAAAATGTACAGGAGGATGATTTTAAATACCGTTTTTATGATATAATAATCAACGAAATCAAGAGAAAAAGGCGGTTGAAAAAAAAATATTCTAAAAAACAGAGAAAAAGTGAAATATAATGAAAAATTATTGTACTTTTACAACTTTAAAAATCGAACGAAAATCTTGTTATAATTTTTCTAATTAAAACAAAAATAATATGTATAAAAAAATACTTTATGTCTTTGGTTTGCTAGCGTTTATGCTGAGTGCTAGTTATTCCCAAAATGCAACTTTAAAAGGAAAAGTAACCAATGAGAGCGGACAAGCAGTAGACTTCGCAACAGTAAAATTGATGCAAGAAAATTCCTTAATCTTAGGAACAATGACAGGAGATGACGGTAGTTATACCCTA
Organism: Bacteroidales bacterium; assembly: GCA_012518765.1. Taxonomy (GTDB): domain Bacteria; phylum Bacteroidota; class Bacteroidia; order Bacteroidales; family WCHB1-69; genus UBA5266. The sequence continues at coordinate 13,934 of JAAYRN010000080.1, read as the reverse complement.
AGACCTGTGCCTACTGGGAAATTTGACCTTGTTGTAACCTTTGTGGGTTGCTCCGAAACAAAAATTCAAAACATCTCACTAAGCGGTAGCGAAGTAAAATTTCAAGATGTGCAAATAAACTGTTCGTCGAAAGAATTAGACGTGGTAGTTATTACTGCAAAAAAGGAAATTTTCTCGAAAGACCAAACCGAAAAGAAAACAACACTTGACGGAGAAGAAATTTCAACCATGGCTGTAAAATCCATATCCAGCGTTTTATTAAACATGAGTGGAGTTACAAGCTCGGGAGCAGGAATGAGTGTTAGAGGAAATAGACCGGGAGAAACAAAATACATCCAAGATGGTATGGTGATGTCGGGAACAGGAGGAGTTCCTACTTCGGCGGTAGCCAGCGTTTCTTTGATAGTAGGAGGTGTGCCTGCACGTTACGGGAATGCTTCCAGTGTTGTTGAAGTAGAAACCAGAGGACCTTCACGTCAAGTAAATGGTAATCTTGAAGTAAGTGGCGATATAGATGGAAATAATAATTTCGACTTCCAAGGGATGATTATGGGTCCCATTGATTATAAGAAAAATAAAGCCCGTAGTGAAGACAATAAAAATAGAATAGGTTATATGTTTACCGCTATGGGGGCGTACTCTCCGGGTGGAATCATTAGAGGAGGAAGCTATAGAGCACCTCAAGAGCTTATAGACAGATTAAAAGAAGAACCTTTGAGACCTTCGGTAGAGTCAGGATCCTCAGCAGCCATGAATCCCGAAATGTCATTTATTACAAAAGATCAATTATTGATAGGAAGAAATCTACAACATGGTTCGAGTTTGGGTGGAAACGTCATGGGAAAACTTGATATTAGATCCAGACACAATGTAGATTTGATTATGGTAGGACGGTTTAGCTACTCCAAAGGTAGAGATTGGAATTATGCTAACTCATTATATAACTCAATAAATAACCCTGAATCTGAAGGAATGAGTGGGGTGGGAATGGTGCGTTTTACACAACGATTCAGAGACTCTGCAAACTCATTGTTCAAAAATGCTTATTACCGTATACAAGCTGATTATCAATATTCAACATCTTCTACTTATAATAAATTCCATGGGGATAATATATTTGACTATGGTTTTGTTGGAAATTTTGTTCACAAAGAAAATAAATTTTACGCATTAGGAAGCGATACATTAAATGGACATTTCTATGAAGGAGTACAATTGCTTTCAAGCTATTACTACCCCTTAGATACTTTCATCCCCTCGGATAAGAATCCAGAAATGGCACGTTATACCGTATTAGCTTTAGAACAATTGCGTAAGGATGGATATACTACTATATTTGACGAACACATTCAAACATACAATGGATTGTTGAATGGAGCTTCACCCTCATCTGCTTATGGAATGTTTAGAGCCCCAGGAGTAGGACATAGCGGATATGCCAAAAGTAAAGGGCATCACATAGGATTCAACGCTTATGTATCTTTTGATATAAAAGATCATGCTATTGAATTGGGATACCAGTTTGAACAATCTATAAGTCAATCTTTTAGTGTTGGTGCTACTGGATTGTGGACGTTGATGCGTCAAAAAGCTAACTTACACATTAAAGAATTAGACGCCACAACCGCAGAAGGAGTATACATCGATGGTATTTTTGTTGATACCATTAATTATAGCAAATTAATAAATTATGCAGCACAAACTACATTTGACAAAAGATTGAGATCTAAATTAGGAGCTGCAGAAGATGAATGGATAGATGTGGATAATTTAGATCCGAATACATATTCATTGGACATGTTCTCGGCAGAAGAACTGATTAACGATAATAATGCATATATTTCCTACAGAGGATATAACTATGTAGGAACACAATTAATATATAAACCTACTTCTTTAGAAGATTTGAAATTATGGTTTAACAACGATAGAAGTGAAATTCTTCCACAAATAGGAGCCAATATGCCTGTATATCATGCAGCTTATATTCAAGATAAATTTTCTATCAAAAACTTACTTTTCAATGTGGGATTACGTGTTGATATTTTTGATATAAACACACCCATTGTAAAGGATATGTTTTTATTCCGTGAAGCATACAGTATTAAAGAAGTAAAACAAAGAGAAGCTGTTTTTGCAGAAGGATATACCATCCCTTCCAGCATGGGAGATGATTTTATAATGTACGTTATTGACCCCACTGCAAATGAGTTACAAGTTACAGCATACAGAGATGGAACTACTTGGTATGATGCCTATGGCAATGTTGTTACCGACCCATCGGAATTGGCAAAAGCAGTAGGCGAAACAGCTCTTATGCCCTACTTAAAAGAAATGCCAGGAGCATCTGATAAAACAAAAGTAAACTGGAAAGCCTTTAAAGATTACACACCTTCTTTAGAAAACGGAGGAATTACATTGTCGCCCCGCCTTTCTTTTTCATTCAATGTGTCCGACCAATCTATATTCTATGCACACTATAACGTAACTACTCAAAGTCAAAATGCTACGGTAAGCCCAATTACATATTTCTACTTAAAAGAAGGAAATAGTATTAGCAATACCAATTTAAAACCAGCAAAAAGTATAGACTATGAGATAGGATTTAAACAGGAAATAGGAAGAGATATGGCATTAGAGCTATCTGCATACTACAGTGAAAAAAGAGACCAAGCTCAGTTGTATCGTTACACACAAGCCTATCCTTTTACCTATTACTCACATGCAAACATTGACTTTGGTACTACACAAGGATTTGTTGTGGGAATAGAAATGAGTAGAGTGAAATATGTTAGATTTTTTGCAAATTACACCTTGCAATTTGCAAAAGGAACAGGTTCTAGTGCAGCTTCAAACTATTCAATTATAGCTTCAGGACAACCTAACTTACGTACGTTAACGAACTTAAGTTTTGACCAACGACACATGATTAATGCTAATATGAATTTTTCTTTTGGTTCCAAAGAAGGACCTCGTTCGGTACACATGGTTAAGAAAACCAACACATCGAAGGATGTTTACTGGTTAGAAAATGCGGGAATCAATATTACCGCAAAAGTTGCCTCAGGATTACCTTATACCAAGTCAAGCACCATGTATTCTTTCTTAGGACAAGGAATAGAAACCGTATCCGGATCTATTTATGGTTCACGCATGCCGTGGCAATATTCTTGCGATGTAAAATTATACAAAGTATTTATCGTGAGTATGGCAAAGAAAGAAGACAAAGAAAAGAATATAAAAGTAGGAAAGAGACCCAGAATGATGAATATGCAAGTATATTTAGATATATATAATGTCTTTGATTTCAAAAACATTACCAATGTATATTCTTACACAGGTAGTGCATTGGATGATGGTTTCTTAACAGACGCTGATTATCAAAATTATATCAATAGTCAGTTAAGTCCACAATCATTTATTGACTATTATACTATGTACATGGAATTTAACAGAATAAGTTATCCACGTAGATTTGTATTGGGAGTAAGATTTTATTTTTAATAGATAAATAAAACATGAATATGATGAAAAGTAATAACAAAAAATATATAATAGGTATGAATACAAAATTGTTGTATATCATTGCACTGATTTTAATAGTATCGACAACTAATGCAGAAAGATTTAAAGGCGACCCCATTCGTAAAGAGAATGCTGCTATGCAGAAAGCAGCTGCCTGTTTGCCTGCAACAAGTTCAAGTGAGTTAAACGTCAACAACGTAAGAGCATACATTGAAACAAGTGGTTCTATGTGGTTTAAAGAAATAGCTCGTTATGTTGTTCCCAAATCAGGATCAGCCAGTTCCATGTTTGCTGCAGCATTGTGGATTGGTGGTATTGATATTACAGGACAGTTGAAATTAGCGGCTATTCGATTTCGCCAACATGGAGATGACTTTTGGCCCGGTCCTCTAAATTTACGAGGAGCTGATATTGAACAAGCTACCTGTACATATTACGACCGCCATTTTATCATGGAAAAGAAAACAGCCCTGGAACATAAATTAAAATATGCCGATGCTGATTATGCCATGCCCAATTCTATTAGAGATTGGCCTGCACATCCCTTTAATTATACAGGAGATAAGTCAGGACCCAGTTATTACTTAGCACCTTTCTTTGATGCAGACGGAGATGGAACCTATACCCCCGAAAATGGAGACTATCCATATTATGATTTTGATAATGAATTATGCCCTTGGACAGATGAAAATAGAGCAAGAGCGGCCAGAGGAGAACTTCCTCAAACATTTGAAACAAAAAATAATATCTCAAGTGGAGGTATTATGGCTGACCAAGTGCTAAAAGGAGACCAAACATTATGGTGGGTGTTTAACGACAAAGGAGCTGCACACACCGAATCGAAAGGATCGCCCATAGGACTTGAAATTAGAGGTCAAGCGTTTGCTTTTGCAACCAATGACGAATTAAACAACATGACTTTTTACTCCTATGAAATAATCAACCGATCATCTTATGAGCTAACAGAAACCTATTTTAGTCAATGGGTTGACCCTGACTTAGGATATGCAAGAGATGATTATATTGGTTGTGATGTTTGAAGAGGATTGGGATATTGCTACAACGGAACCAATGTAGATGGAACAGGATTGGTTACTCATTATGGAGAAAATCCTCCTGCTGTTGGAGTTGATTTTTTCCAAGGACCTTATTTAGACCCAGACGGATACGATAACCCTTCATTTAGTGGCGATGGAATTTTTGGACCTTCTATGTTCGGTAGCTGTGAAATTGTTACCAGCGATGGAAATCTAAGAGAATTTACATGGGACAGAACAGGGGAAGGAGACGATACAACAGCTTACGTACTTGTAAGAGCCGAAGCCATTAACGGTGTAAACTTTGGAGACGGTATAGTTGATAATGAGCGTTACGGTATGAAGAGATTTGTATACCATAGCAACATTAGTACTTCCGACCCAACTTCCGACCCAACGCTTGCATGGGAATATTATAATATGTTGAAAGGAATATGGAAAGACAATACTAAAATGCGTTACGGAGCTAATGGACACAGAAGTAGAGCCAATGGACCCGAATGTGATTTTATGTTTCCTGGAGATTCTGACCCCTGTAACTGGGGAACCAAAGGAATAGTTCCAAACGACAAAAACTGGATGGATAAAGACGTAAATACTCCCGAAGATAGAAGGTTTATGCAATCGGCAGGACCTTTTACCTTGAAAAAAGGAGCTATCAATTACATTACTGTGGGTATTCCATGGGCAAGAGCAATGGGCTCTCCCTGGGCATCGGTTGAATTACTGAAAATAGTTGACGATAAATGTCAAACTTTATTTGAAAGTTGTTTTAAAGTAATTGACGGACCCGACGCTCCCGATTTGGTATTTAGAGAAATGGATCAACAACTTATTTGTTACATTACCAACAGACAAGGTTCCAGCAATTACAATGAAATGCCTGAAGATTATAAAGAATTAGATTATTCAATACCAGCATTTAGAGTAAAACAATTGGTTGATACAGAAATAGATACCATTACAACCATAGTACGCGATACTATTTATACCGATCCTTTAGATTCTTCGGTATTTACAGTAGATTATCGCGATACAGTTATGTATCTCACAGTAGCTAAGGTTACTGATGATACAATGTATTACGATAGATACTATCGATTTGAGGGATACCAAATATTTCAATTAGCCGATGAAACAGTAACAGCCGATCAGGTAAATGATATTACAAAAGCGGTATTAGTGTATCAATGTGATATAAAAAATGGAGTGTCTCAAATTATAAACTACGAGTATAATGCCACAGTTGGAACCGAAGTCCCTGTCGAAAAGGTCGATGGAGCCGACGCAGGCATAAAACACTCTTTTATTATAACAGGAGATCAGTTTAATAATGGAAATAAATTAGTTAACTATAAAAAATACCATTATTTAGCCATAGCTTATGCTCATAATGAGTATGCCCAATACACTACAAGTGCAGACGACCCAGACGGTTTATTTGGACAAAAATCACCATATCTACCGGGGAATAAAAACATTAGAGTTTATACTGTTATTCCTCACAAAAATAAAATTGAGGAAGATGGAACGGTAGTACAGGCTTCTTATGGAACACAACCTGCCATTACTCAGTTTGAAGGACAAGGAAATGGAGGAAATGTATTAGAATTGAAAAAAGAAACATTGGAAGAAATCCTTGAAAAAGGAAGAGCAGATTCTTTACAATTTGAAATTAACAGAGGCCCCATAAGTGTAAAAGTAATAGATCCATTACAAGTTAAAGGTTATGACTACGTATTGAAATTTTATAATCCCGATGGAGATAGTGTTGTAACAGATAGTACTCGTTGGATGTTGATATATACCAATGATCAAAACATAGAAGATACTATTTTTTCAGAAACACCTATCAGTGTAAACAATGAACAATTGTTGTTGGATTTAGGATTGTCAATAAATATAACTAATAGAAAATACGAATCTTTAGATGAAGACTTTTTGTTAGATTCCGAAGCCAATTATCGATTGCTATCTACTGTGTCGCATTTAAGTTCTACTATGACCTTTAAAGATAGTACAAGACAATGGTTAACAGGAGTTCCAGATATAGATGGTGGAACGCCGTACAATTGGATACGTTCTGGAAAAACAAAAGATGGAGATTACTTTATGCGTAATGTAGATGGCTACTCATGGGATCATTCCAATGCTCGCTTAGAGGATTATTATACTCCTATCGGAAGAGGAGACGAAAGACTTAAGCCAGATGCATCGGTGTCCAATGGAATTTATTGTTGGTACGATGGAGAAGAACAATTTGAAAAAATGATAGGTGGTACATGGGCTCCTTATCCCTTAGCATCGCCTTATGATGATGGTCCTCAATTTGGCTTTGAAAAGATAGAAGATTTAGCCTATGTTCCATTAGAGGAAGCTAATAATTTACGTATAGGAGAAGCCCAACACGTAGTAAGTATGACACATTTATACAGTGTTGATATTGTATTAACACCAGATAAAACCAAATGGACAAGATGCCCTGTTGTTGAAAGTTGTGGTGATGAGGTGTTAACAGTAGGTAATGCTGTGCGTCATTATATCAGACGCTCGCCTTCTATTGATAAAAATGGAATCCCTTACGGGTCGCCAAAATGTAACAACGCAGAAGCATCTTTGGTATCCACACAAGGAATGGGTTGGTTCCCAGGATATGCTATTTGTGTGGAAACAGGAGAACGACTAAACATGATGTATGCCGAAGATTCTTGGTTAAGCAAGGAAAATGGTTCCGATATGATATTTAATCCAACAAGCACCGTTAGGGATATATCTGGAAAATTTGTATTCGGAGGAAAACATTATGTATATGTTTTTGGACACCAAGATATATATACTGCTAATAAGGAAAAAGCAGTTATTGCAGGTCCAGATTTTACATCACCCGCTTATGATGAAGGAAAATGGGCTTATGATTTACTTACCCAATCCGAGAAACAAACTAATTCCACCTTGAGAATTAGAGATAAAGCTGTTGTATATAAAAACATTATGTGGACATCTATTCCTATTCACAATCCAACAGTTGACTGGTTGGATAATGATGTTACTATCAAACTGAGAGTATCTCGTCCTTACCAAAAGTGGTCATCCACAACAGGACAAGGAGTTGATAATCCGGCTAATGATAACTTACCATGGTATAAATTCTCAACAAAATCAATTGAAACTTTGAGAAACGTAGTGGATACTGCTAAGGTAGCTATGGATAATGTTAATGTTGTACCGAATCCGTACTATGCACGTTCTTCTTACGAAAAAGATCAATTAGATACTCGTGTTAAATTTATCAATCTACCCAGAACTTGTACAATAAAAATTTATACACTCAATGGTATTTTAATACGTACATTTAATAAAGACAATTTAGACACTTACGTAGAGTGGGATTTGAAAAATGATGTAGGTATTCCTATAGCAGGAGGTGTTTATTTAGTTCACATTACGGACAATCAAACCAAATTAACTAAAACCTTGAAATGGTTTGGTATACAACGTCCTACTGATGTTAATGCGTTTTAATTAGTTAAATATTATGTTACAAAATAAAATAAATAATATGAAAAGTATATATAAAACATTACGGACGGTATCGATACTGACAATGTTGGTATTTACTATACATCTAAGTTTTGCTGGAAACAAGGATAGATCAGGACAGGCAGCAGCTCAACATCTTTTGATTAGTCCTTGGGGAGCAAGCAATGGTTGGGGAACTGTTGGAATATCTTCTACCAAAGGAATAGAAGCTACTTTTTCAAATGTTGCAGGAATGGCTTTTACTCGTAAAACTGAAATAGCATACACAAACACATTGTATTGTTATGGTTCGTCTACCACTGTTAATGCTTTTGGAATAGTACAATCGCTGGGAGAAAATAGAAGCGGAGACCACAGAGGTAATTTAGGTATTTCTGCTATGATATTAAACCTTGGCGATATAATGATAACCACAGTAGACAATCCAGAGGGAGGAATAGGGTATTTTAGCCCTATGATTATGAATTTAGCCTTATCCTATGCTAAATCATTTTCCGATGCTATCCATGCAGGAGCTACCGTGAAGCTAATTAGCGAAACTACTTCAGAAATTACAGCAACAGGTTTTGCAATTGATGCAGGAATACAATATGTTGCAGGAAGACATGATCAGTTTCAAATCGGAGTGGCATTGAAAAATATAGGATTGCCCATGTCGTACAAAGGTGATGGTTTAGATTTTAGAGGATATGCTGAAAACTCTAATCTACTCCAAACATTTTCAAACCGCTCGCAATCTTATGAAATGCCGGCTTTATTGTCATTGGGTCTTTCCTACGATTTCTTGTTTGGAAATAAGTCGAAATCAGCTTCCGAAACAAATATTTCTAACGAGTATGTAACAAGAGAAAATTCAAGTCATCGCATAACATTAGCAGGAGCTTTTGTTTCAAATGCGTATTCAAAAGACCAATTTATAGTTGGAATAGAGTACAGTTTAATGAATTATTTCCAATTAAGAGGTGGATATACAATTGAACCCGGAATGTGGACTAATAATACCAGCGTATACATGGGACCTTCGTGTGGAACATCTGTTCTTATTCCCTTAGGGAAAAACACAAAATCGAGAGTAGCCATTGATTATGCATATCGATTTACCGAGAAATGGTTAGGAAGCCATTCAATTGGAGCAAGAATAATACTATAAAAATAAAAGCCTTTTTTTAGGAAATATAACTTACATTAAATTTATAAACTTAAAATAGAGATGCCATAGAGCATCTCTATTGTTTAATTATCTAAGAAAATGGAGATAAAATATTATACAGAAGAAGGATTACAAGCATTAAAAGATGAATTAGATCAATTAATGTATGTAGAACGTAAAAAAATATCTCAACAAATAGCAGAAGCAAGAGATAAAGGAGACTTATCTGAAAATGTAGAGTACGAAGCAGCAAAAGAACAACAAGGATTGTTAGAATTAAAAATAACAAAACTTCAAGAATTAGTATACAATGCTCGTATATTAGACGAAACAAAAGTAGATATTTCTAAGGTTTTGTTGTTCTCTTCTGTAAAGGTTAAAAACAAAGGAATAAATAAAGAAGTAACCTATACGATAGTACCAGAAACTGAATCAGATGTCAAAGCTATGAAAATATCTGTTACTTCACCCATAGCCAAAGGGTTGTTAGGAAAACAAGTAGGTGATGTGGTGGAAGTTGATGTGCCAGCAGGGAAAATAACATTCGAAATATTAGAAATTTCTCGACAATAAAACTTATGGAAACTATTTTTACCAAAATAATTAAAGGAGAAATACCTTGTTATAAAATAGCAGAAGACAATCGTTTTTTTGCTTTTTTAGACATAAATCCATTGGCAGAAGGACACACATTAGTAATACCCAAAAAACCAATAGATTATATATTCGATTTAAACGATGAAGATTTAGCTGATATGATGGTATTTGCTAAAAAAGTAGCATTGGCTATCAAAAAAATAATTCCCTGCCAAAGAATAGGTGTGGCTGTAGTGGGATTAGAAGTACCACATGCACATATACATTTAGTCCCAATAAATGATGTATATGATATTGATTTTAAGAAAGAAAAATTAAAACTTTCTCCACAAAGATTTCAAGAAATAGCCTCCTTGATTTCTGTGGAATTTTAATATATAATTTCACTCATGGTTAAATTAGCAGTAGTTGTTTTAAATTGGAATGGTATAAAGTTTTTAAAACAATACATGCCTTCTATTGTTGAATACACTTCTAAAAATACAAAAATATACGTAATAGATAATGCCTCAATAGATGATTCAGTCTCTTTTTTAAAAGAAAATTTTCCCTCAGTCCATATAGTGTTAAATGCTGATAATTATGGATTTGCAAAGGGATACAACGAGGGATTGAAGCATATTCAAGCAGAATACTACTGCCTGTTAAATTCCGATATTGAAGTTACTCCTAATTGGGATGAGGGAGTAATTGAATTTATGGATAAACACAAAGACGTGGCTGTATGCCAACCCAAATTATTGGCTCTTTTACAAAAAGATGAATTTGAATACGCAGGAGCAGCCGGCGGATTTATAGATAAAAATGGGTATCCGTTTTGTCAAGGACGACTTTTTTCGACTATGGAAAAAGATACAGGACAATACAATGATAACCGTGAAATATTTTGGGCTACAGGTGCTTGTATGTTTGTACGCTCTCATATATATCATTCCTTAGGAGGATTAGACGATGATTTTTTTACCCACATGGAAGAAATTGACTTCTGTTGGAGAGTGAAAAACCAAGGGCATAAAGTGATGTATTACGCTGATTCTGTAGTTTATCACTACGGAGGAGGAACCTTAGCCACGGGTTCACCCAAAAAAACTTATTATAATTTTAGAAACAACTTGGTGATGCTGTATAAAAATTTACCATCAAATCGCTTATTTTCAGTGTTTTGTTTTCGGTTTATTTTTGATATAATAGCTGGTGCTCGCTTTTTGATAGATAGCGGAATCAACGATACATTGGCTGTAATTAAAGCCTATGGCTCATTCTGGGCAAATTATTCTCACAATCGCCGTAAACGCAAACAAACTGTACAACAAAAGCATACAACAATGATGTATAAGAAAAATATTGTGTTTCAGTATTTTATACTAAAGAAAACAAAATTTACCGACTTAAATCAACAAGATTTTACCAACTAATCATAAAATATGCAAGACTTTTCGTCAAAATTATTAGAAAACACAGTCAATCAATTGTCAAAATTACCAGGAATAGGTAAACGAACGGCTTTGCGATTGGCATTGCATATTCTGAATCAACCCAAAGAAGATGTTGATATACTTGTAGATGCAATTTCTACCATGCGTCATCAGATATATTTTTGCGAAAGCTGCCACAATCTTTCCGATGCAAAAAAATGTGAAATATGTTCTAATTTACATAGAAACAATGCTTTATTGTGTGTAGTGCAAGATATAAGAGATGTAATGGCTGTTGAAAATACAAGGGTTTTCAAAGGTATTTATCATGTATTGGGGGGAGTAATTTCGCCTATAAATGGAGTAGGTCCCAAAGACTTACATTTAGAATCCTTGTTTAATAAAATAAAAAATGAAGATATAAAAGAAATAATTTTAGCTTTACCCACCACCACAGAAGGAGATACCACAGCATACTATATTTATAAACATGTATCAAGCATAAAACCTTCGGTCTTAATAACCACTATTGCAAGAGGTTTGTCCGTAGGCGATGAGTTAGAATATGCCGACGAAATAACCTTAGGAAGATCTTTGTTGAGTAGAATTGATTTTGAAACTTCTGTTTTAAAAAAATAGAAATATATGATTTTACATACTGTTTCAGACGTATTTATGCAATCAATCATGATATCATTTTTAGTAATGATGTTGATGATTTTAATTGAGTATTTACAAATTAAAATTAAAACAAAAGGAGACAGTAAGTTATTGAAAAAAAAGTGGTTTCAAGTTATTTTTGCTGCTTTTATAGGTTTGATTCCCGGATGTATAGGCGGATTTATGATGGTTTCTTTATTTACCCACAAGGTGGTAGGATTTGGGGCTTTAGTAGCAACCTTGATCACTTCGTTTGGCGACGAAGCCTTCTTTTTATATTCATTTATGCCTCAAAAAGCAATCTTACTTTCTTCCGTACTTTTTGGATTAGGACTGTTTTTTGGTTTTATAGTTGAAACAATTCCTTTTTTTAAAAAACAAGCCCCATCATTCGCCAAGCAAACACTATGTAATAATAAACTGTGTTACTCTCATTCTCATGAAGATATACATGAAAATAAAAATCAGCTTTGGAAAAAATATATACTAATAAGTTTTATTATAGCTTTTATTGCATCCATTGTTTTTAAGGTTTTTGAACACGATCACCATCATGTATTTGAAAATTTCACACCTCATCATGTGGAACATGTGGATAGTTGCCATGACGAAAACGAAAGCTGTTTATTATGACACATTTCTTTGGAAAATTTTCTATTTTTATTCATATCCTTTACTACGTTGGTGTTACTTTTAGTTGCAAACATCCATTTTGTAGTAGAACACGCATGGAATCATGTTATAAAAAAACATTTTGCGAAGATTTTTCTGTGGACATTTTTTATCTTAATGTTTATTCAAATAGGATTAGAATATATTCATTTAGAAAGTATTATATCCGACTCTATAGGAAAAGTATTTATTTTATTATTAGCTATTTTGATAGGAATTATCCCTCAATCAGGGCCTCACTTGATTTTTATATTTCTGTTTATCAATGGAATACTTCCTTTTAGTATTGTATTGGCAAATTCAATTGTTCAAGAAGGGCATAGCGGATTGTTGTTAATAGCCGAATCGCGAAAACATTTTACTTGGATTAAATTTATTAAAATTATTATTGCTTTAGTAATAGGACTTAGTGGTTTGTTTTTAGGGTTTTAAAGTGTTTTACTCTTTCAGTAAATATTAATATTTGAATTACGTAAAAATAGCATAAATTTTACAAAATGAGATTAAACGTATAAGAAAAAATTATAACTTTGCACTCGAAAAATGGCGAGGTAGCTCAGGTGGTTAGAGCGTCGGATTCATAACCCGAAGGTCACGAGTTCAACTCTCGTTCTCGCTACAAAATAAAAGCAGAATGTTACATTAACATCCTGCTTTTGTTATTTTATAATAAATATAAGTTATTGAACTACAAACTTTTTATTTATTTTTCCTTTGTTGGTAGTTAAAGTTAGAACATAAATACCCTTAGCAAGCTGGCTTACATCCACTCGCTGAGAAGATTGGTTCAAGTCAAAAGAATTTATTTTTCGTCCGGTATAGTCCGTAATGATTGCATTTACATGGCTTACATTTTCTTCTGTAATAAAATCGATTGTAACGAAGTCATTAGCTGGATTTGGATATATTGATAAGGATGAAATTCCCGAAACTTGTTCGCTGATGCTTACATCGGTTCCCCATTTCAACGTCCATCCCTTATTGTTAAGGTCGTTATCGGAGCGGAACATTATGTATATTTTTTCTTTATCTGTCGATACCATTCCTGTTGGAGGGTTGTCAATAGTATATCTGGCTATACGGTCGGTAAATTTAACTCCCTGAATAAATTTGTGGTCATGAGCATAAATACTTAATTCATCGCCTCTTTCAAGAGCAAATTCGGTAACATCTACCCATACTCCGCTTGCATTTTTGGGTTCAATTCTCCAGTAGCATGCATTGCTGTTGGCGTAGCTGTCGTTTCCACTACCGTTGGTAAGAGTTCCATTGGAAGCACTTAGAACATTAGGTGTTCCTGGGTCGATATTGGTATTACAATAGTTTGGATTGGATAAT
>JAAYRN010000079.1 GCA_012518765.1 Bacteroidales bacterium | reverse complement strand
CCAATGCTTAATCTGTTTATTGCGGTTGTTTTAAGTTCGGACAAATATGAGTTGGTCAAATTGTTTGGATTGGCTTCTAATGTAATTTCCGCTTGAGGTGAGAGTGAGAAAAATTTGTCGATATAATTGGTAATTTGTTCAATATCAGAAGCAGACAACATAGAAGGAGTACCGCCTCCGATATATAAACTTTGTATATCGGTTGAGTCTAAGTAGGAGGCACGAAATTTTATTTCTTTTTTCAGTGCTTGTACATATCTGTTTTTCAGCGAAAAATCGCTAATAGAGTAAAAATCGCAATAGGCACATTTTTGCGAACAAAAAGGGATGTGAATATAAATTCCTGACATGATTTCTTATTTTCTGCAAAAATATAGTAAATTAGTGTTTTGTGTGTGTGAAAAAAATAATTTTTAAATAAAAGTTACGTTTAAAGATAAACAAGAATCAAATTTATCGTATGACTATTACTATTGAAAGTGCTTTATTGGTAGGCTCATTGCTGTTGTTTTTTAGTTTATTGGCAGGAAAAACAGGTTATCGTTTTGGTGTTCCTACTTTATTGTTGTTTCTTTTATTGGGCATGTTGGCAGGTAGCGATGGCTTATTAGGGATGGAAATGCACAATCCTCGAATACCGCAGGCTATTGGAGTTATAGCTTTGAGTACCATTCTGTTTTCAGGAGGAATGGACACCAAGTTTTCAGATATAAAACCCATTGTTAAAGAGGGAATTATTTTATCCACATTGGGCGTGTTACTGACGGCATTGTTGGTAGGGGGTTTTATTTATTTTATCACAAACTTTTTTAATATAGGAATAAAATTCAATATTTTAGAGTCGTTTTTATTAGCGTCTATTATGTCTTCTACCGATTCGGCTTCGGTGTTTTCAATTTTACGTTCCAAGGGCTTGAAATTAAGACACAAAATCCGTCCCATGCTTGAGTTGGAGAGTGGAAGTAATGATCCTATGGCATTTATGTTGACTATATTGTTTATTCAATTGATTCAAGGCTCGTCTGAAAATTTATACGGATATGCTATTGCCGATTTTTTTATACAAATGACAGTGGGTGGACTTGCGGGTTACGCATTGGGTAGGGTAGCTGTATGGGTTATCAATAAAATCAATTTATTTAACGATTCTCTTTACTTGGTATTTATTGTTTCTATAGCCTTTTTTATCTATTCCTTTACCGATTTTATTCACGGAAATGGATTTTTGGGAGTGTATGTAGGAGGATTAATAGTTGGGAATCATAAGTTTGTACATAAAAGGTCTATTATGAAATTCTTTGATGGATTGACATGGTTGGCTCAAATTGTACTATTTTTAACCTTAGGTTTATTGGTAATTCCAAGTGAACTCATTACAGTTCAAGTGTTTTCTATAGGCTTATTGGTTGCTTTCTTTATGATTATTTTTGGAAGACCGTTGGCGGTTTTACTTTGCTTATTGCCTTTCCGAAAAATTCCCACCAAAGTGCGTGCTTATGTGTCATGGGTGGGATTAAGAGGAGCTGTTCCTATTGTATTTGCCATGTACCCATGGATTTATGGTTTAGAAAATGCTAAACTTATTTTTAATATAGTGTTTTTTATTACCATTATTTCTTTGTTGGTACAAGGAACTTCCGTCCCAGCAATGGCAAAATGGTTGCGTGTATTCGACGATACCAAAGACCTCAAACCCGTTACATTTTTAGATGCCGATTTTTCGGAAACTACCAAATCAAGTTCTTGTAAAATAGACGTAAACGAAGAAATGTTAAAATACGGACATCGTATCATGGATATTCCTTTTCCTGATAAAACCTTGGTAGTGATGTTGAAACGAAACAATACTTATACTATTCCCAACGGACAAACAGAATTGATAACCGGCGATAAGCTACTTGTTATCACCGATGATCAAGAAGCATTAAAAGAAACATATCGCTCGTTAGGGATAAAAAAAGAGCAGCGTACATAGAATTATTATATGCCATTAAACATTAAAAAATGCTTAGTTGGATGCTT
>JAAYRN010000009.1 GCA_012518765.1 Bacteroidales bacterium | reverse complement strand
TTGCTTCTATAATATCTTGTATAGGAGTTCCTAAGCGTACTAAGTAATTTTTAGGGTGTGTTACCGATTTTCCCGTATAGCTTAAATAATTTGAAATCAGCGGTTTATTTTTTTGTACGGCTTCGTATACAGCCAATGCCGTGCTTACATTATTTACGATACAGCCTACGTCTATGGGAAGTTTTCCAGAGGGAACTTCTCTTTTTGTTATGGCTTTTATAAGTTGTTTTTCTGCTCCTTGTGGGTATTTAGTTCGGAGTGTGTGTATTTCGACTCCCGAAAAGGTTTTGGCTGTTTCTTTTAATCTCTGAATGGCTTCTGGTTTATTGTGTTCAACGCCAATGTGTACCGTTGATAAGTTTAAGGCTTTTCTTAAAATACATGCTCCTATGATAAGTTCTTCGGTTCGTTCGAGCATGATTCTATTGTCAATAGTGATATATGGTTCACATTCAGCAGCATTGATTAGTAAATATTCAGCTGTTTTTCCTTGTGGAAGCATGTATTTGACATGGGTAGGGAAGCAGGCTCCGCCTAAACCAACAATACCTTTTTCTTTGATTTTTTCTATAATTTGAGTAGAAGATAATTCTATATCTCTTTTTATGTCAGGGGTTAAATCAATATTTTTCTCCCATTCATCTCCTTCTACATCGATAACGATAGCTGTTTTTTTATAGCCCGAAATGTCGGCTATTAAGTCTATTTTGTTTACAGTTCCAGAGTAGGGAGAGTGTAAGTTGGCAGAAATAAAGGCTTCTCCTTTGGATATTAGTTGTCCTACTTTTACTCTGTCGCCTTTGGCAACTACCACAGTAGCGGGAGCTCCTAAGTGTTGAGTTGCATATAAAACGGCTTGTTTGGGTAGAGGAAACTTCTCTATTTCAGACTGATGTCCTAATTTATTCTCTTTAGGATGAATGCCTCCAATTTTAAACGTTTTCACATTTTTGAGATTTAGCATAAGTAAATATTGTAAGTTGCAAAAGTACCATTTTTTTTAAAAAATAGAAAGCTTGTATATCAATGTTTAGTATATTTTTTCTAAAATAAAACCTACCTCTTTGCTTGCGTAGGGGTGGATAACCATGAGGTCGTTTCGAGTTGTGTATTCATTTTCCGATACAGATATTGTTTTTGTTTGTTCTTTGAAATATCCTCCATTTCTTTCTCCGTCAATATCTTCTACTGTAATAATAAAGTCGCAGTTTCCTGCTTTTTCCAAGGTGTATACGCGGTCGAAATTTTGATGAATGTGCGAAACTCTAAAAGCATCTATTGCTTTGGTTTGTTTGTTTTGTATGGTAATAAGTAGGCTGTCGATAAATTTTCCTTCGGTGTCGGTTACAGAGCCTTTGATGTTTATCATGGCGTAGCCTTCTTCTTTACACGAATGTAACAAAGTAAGGAAAATAAAAAGAGACAGAGAAATACCGAGAGTGAGAAATACTTTTTTCATGATTATATTTTTTTATTACTGCATTGAATTTAATAAATTATACATTTCTTGTCGAAAAGATGCTTTTTCGTACAAGATGTTGTATACAACATCAATAATAGGTGTTTTGACTTTGTATGTTAGGTTCATTTCATGTATACAGCGAGTGGCGTAATAGCCTTCGGCTACCATTTTCATTTCCAATTGGGCAGTTCGTACGGAGTATCCTCGTCCTATCATGATGCCAAATGTACGGTTCCGACTGTGTTGTGAGTAGGTAGTAACCAAAAAGTCGCCCAAATAGGGTGCGGTGTGAAAATTTCTGTTTTTATCGGGATAAACTGTATTTATGAAGTTAATCATTTCATTGATACAGTTTGTGTTAAATAAGGCTAATAAATTGTCACCAACTCCCATTCCTCTAAAAATGCCAGCAGCTAAGGCGTAGATATTTTTCAGTACGACAGAAAATTCTATTCCAAAAATATCGTGAGTTACATTGGTACGAACAAAGTCTGTTTTAAATATAGAGGCTATTTGTTCTGCAAAAGCACTGTTTAAAGAGGCAGCGGTCAGGTAAGTTGTTTTTTTACTTGCAACCTCCTCGGCATGCGATGGGCCACTGATGACACCTAATTTTTCAGCATCTACGTTAAAATAATGCATAAAATACTTAGATATAAATTCCATCCTTTCAGGAACCACTCCTTTAATAGCCGAAACGACATATTTATTTTTAAAATCCTTGACTTTTAGCTCCGAAATAGTGTTGTGTAAATAAGCCGAAGGAACTACAAATATTATAATATCAGCTTTTGCAATGGTTTTCTTTAAATTATTCGATATCTTTATTTGCTTTGGATTCAGTGCAGCTGAACTCAAATACAAGGGATTTCTACCTGTTTCTTGAATACTTTCCACAATTTCGGGCTCTCTTACCCACCAGTAGATTGTACTTAAGTTTTCACATAAAATTTTTACAATAGCAGTAGCCCATGTGCCACTTCCTATAACAGCTACTTTCGGTTTTAAAATATTCATATCTGCAGTTCGCATCAATTTTGTGCAAAAATAGAATTTATTTTCAAATAATGTAGTATTTTTGCAAAATATTATTTCTACAATATAAAAAAACATTTCTTATGTCGAAAATAAAATCAATAACAAGATTCATAACTGCTTTTAATCGTGCTACTACCTACGATGATTCCATTGAAGAAACTCATCAAATGTTATCTTACATAGAATACGACGAATATGGTAATGTTTGTTGTGATAAAACATATAATTTATACGGTGAATGTGAGAATGTAAGTAAACGTGTTTTTGACGAAAACTCACAAGTTATAGAAGAAATTTTATGCGAATCAGAAGATTGTGATCCTTATGAGCAAAGAATAAATACCTATAACGCAGATGGAATGCTACTTGAATCAAAAGTATTATACTTAGAAGATGAGGTAGTGGAAAAGTTTACCTATAATCAAGATAATAGATTGATAAAGAAAGAAATAGTTTATTCTGATGGATTTTCTTACATAGAAAATAAATATGTTTGGGATGGAAACCTACTTTTAGAAGAAAGCGAATTGGACGATGATGGCAAACTTACTATTGAAAAGAAGTATACGTATGACGAAAAAAACAGGTTAACTACCATAGTAGAACAGGATATAAATCAAGGCAACAAAACTACCGAAATATATGAATATGTTGATTTTGGAGTAAGTAAACATCAAGTATTGAATTTAAAAGAAGAAGTTGTTTCAAGGCAAAGTTTTATTTATAATGATTTGGGTGTTTTAAGTGAACGTATTGTTGAAACACCAAATTCATTCATACGACATGTGTATGAGTTTGATGATAATAAAAATCTTATAAAAGAGCAATTGCTAAATAACGAAGATTTATTGTTGACCAAAAAAGAATATGTTTACAACGAACAGGGCGACGAAACAGGGATGAAAGTTTACTCCAGAAATATAGTGGATAATAACGACGAATTTATATTAATAGAAAAATATACCTCGAAGTACGAGTATTATACATAAAAAAACCGCCCCATTATAGAGGCGGCTTAATTAATAATAATCCATAAAAATTTATTTCTTCACAAACTTCTTCACACTCTTTCTTCCGTCTTTATCTTGCAAATACAAGAAGTATATTCCTGCTGTTTGGTTTTGAATATCGATTGTAGTTGTTTCATCGGTAATAGCAATTGTTTTTATCAATTTACCTTCTAC
>JAAYRN010000078.1 GCA_012518765.1 Bacteroidales bacterium | reverse complement strand
TGGAATCTGCCAGTTTTTCAACATAATATGCCAATAGTTCCTGACGTACGGCATGGGGAATATCTGCTTTACCATCGTATAACAATGAAGCTACATCGTAAGGCAATGCCCCTTTTCTTCCTCCTTGATAATCAATAAAAAACAATTTTTCATCGTGGAGCATAATGTTTCGGGATTGAAAATCACGGAATAGAAAAAAATCAGCATCGGCTTGAAGTAAAAAGTTTGTAAATGATTTAAAATCATTCTCTAACAATTGTTCATCGAAAGGGATATGAGCTAATTTAAGAAAATAATATTTGAAATAATTTAAATCCCAAAAAATAGATTGGCTATCGAAAGCGGCTCGGGGATAACAGAGTGAATAATCAAGTCCATCACCTCCTTTGGTCTGAAAATCAAGCAAGTTTGTCAAAGCCTGCTTGTAGGTATCTAAAAGTTCAGGGGCAAATTCATTGAATTTACAACGATAACTATATAGGGTTTCGTTACCCAAATCGTTTTGAATATAAATGTGTTTACTTAAATCCTGTGCTAATATATTTGGCACTGAAAATCCTTTGGAAAGGAAATGTTCTGTAAAACCAATGAAAGCCTGATTTTCTTTTAAATCTTTATTTATAACACCTATTACTGTAAATGTGTCTCCCTGCATCCGATAATATCGTCTGTTTGAACCCGATAAAGACATTTCTTGAATATCTATAGGCTCTTGGGAAAACGTTTGAGTAAATAAACTTTTCAGATCATGTATTGCCATTACAAAAAAACAGTGTTTATTTTACTTTAAATAATTCAACTTCAAATATTAAAGCTGCTCCTCCTTTGATTGCTCCACCTGCTCCTTTATCGCCATAAGCAAGGTCGGAAGGAATGTAAAACACATATTTTGAACCTTCGCTCATCAACTGTAAGCCCTCAGTCCATCCGGGTATTACCTGATTTAAAGCAAATTCTATGGTTTGTTTTCTTTCTACTGAGGAATCGAAAACGGTTCCGTCTATCAATGTTCCATGATAATGTACTTCAACGGTTTGGGTTTCGTTTGGTTTTTTACCGCTTCCTTGGGTTATTACCTTGTATTGCAATCCGCTTGGAGTTTCTACTACGCCTTCTTTGGTTTTATTTTCAGCCAAAAATGCTTGTCCTTTTTCCTTTTCTTCTTGAAGTTCAGAATTGGTGTTTTGGTCTATTTCGCGTTGCATATCTTCGAGTATGGCTTGAATTTCATTAGGTGTTATTTTCAACTCAACTCTCTGCATAATATCCATAAATCCTTTGGCTAAGGATTGTCCATCAAATTCTAAACCTGTGGTTGCATAGTTAGTTGCTATGGCTGCTCCTAAAGCATAGGATCTTTTTTCTAATAATGTCATTGTAAAGTATGTTTTTAAATTTAAAAATAATGTGCAAAAGTACGAATAAATACGATGTGAAAGCAAAAAAACATTGCTCATTGAGCGGAGTCGAAATGAGCAACAACACTATAAAGAGCTTTAAAT